>DJXC01000054.1:1405-3237 GCA_002449575.1 Ruminococcus sp. UBA7014 | reverse complement strand
GTCAGCGGCAGAGAATGGAAATCGCCCGTGTACTTGCACAAGACCCGTCTATTATCATTCTGGACGAAGCTACCAGTGCATTGGATGCCAAAACAGAATTTGAAGTTGTCAAGGCTATCAAGGACAGAGGTATCACCTGTATTGTTATCGCACACAGATTATCAACTATCCGTGACTGTGACGAAATTATCGTACTCGAAAAGGGGAAAGTCGTGGAGCGTGGCACACATGACGAACTGATAAAACTCGGCGGTACTTATACCGAACTTGTCACAAATGAGTAAAGGAGGAGAGAATTTTGGGTTGGTTTGAAAGACAAATTAAACAAAGAAGTGACCATGACCAGCAGCTTTTTGAAGATTCTTTCTTCCGTGTGGCAGGTATTATCCTCGGTGAAAGAACGGCAACACAAATCAGCGATGACAGAATTATCACCAAACAGGCAATTGATGATATTCTGAAATATTATCACTTCAAGCCTGTGGAAATTCCGAAAAATCTGAAAGAACATGAAGAACAGCTGGATTACTGCCTTCGTCCTCACGGACTGATGAAACGGCAGATTTTATTAGAAGATAACTGGTTTCAGGATGCATATGGTTCAGTTCTTGCCTATACGAAAGAAAACAAAGAGCCTGTTGCACTCCTTCCGGACAGATTCAGCGGTTATTATTTCATTGACCGGAAAACAAACAAGAAAATTAAAATCACGCAGGAAACTGCAAAATTATTTGAACGTGAGGCGTATTGTTTCTATAAGCCTCTGCCTCAGCGAAAAATCGGGATTCCGGATTTATTGCTCTACATGAAAAACTGTATGACAATGAGCGATTCTGTCCTGATTGTCCTGTCAATCCTCGCTGTGACCGGAATCGGAATGCTGATGCCACGCATTACAAGAGCCTTGACAGGTCCTGTTGCATCAAACGGCAATGCCGGAATGCTCATAGGAATTGCTGTCTGTATGCTGTGTACAGCGATTTCTTCACAATTATTGACTTCCGTCAAGGGAATGCTCAATTCCAGAGTACAGATGAAAACTTCTGTCGGAATCCAGTCTGCAATGATGATGAGAATTATGGCACTTCCGGCGAATTTTTTCCGGAATTACAGTGCTGGTGAACTGACAAGCCGTTCTTCTTCTGTGAATCAGCTTTGTGAATTACTGCTCGGCATGGTCGTAGGGACAGGCTTATCTTCCCTTGCCTCTCTGCTCTATATTACGCAGATATTCAGCTTTGCTCCTGTGCTTGTTGTTCCCTCGCTGATTATCATTCTGACAACAGTTTTATTCAGTACAATTTCTTCTGTGGTGCAGATACAAATCAGCAAAAAACAGATGGAACACAGTGCAAAAGAATCCGGTATGACTTACGGCATGATAAGCGGTATTCAGAAAATCAAGCTGGCAGGTGCGGAAAAGCGTTTCTTTGCAAGATGGCTGAATTTGTATTCAGAAGGGGCTGAACTTGTTTATGCTCCGCCGATGTTTATTAAAGTCAATGGTGTTATCACAACGGCAATCAGCTTGATTTCCAATATTGTTCTGTATTATCTGGCAGTTCAGAGCGGTATTGACCAGTCAAATTATTATGCTTTTACTGCGGCATACGGTGCAGTTATGGGAGCTTTCAATTCTCTGGCTGGAGTGGCTCTTTCTGTCGGCAGAATCAAGCCGATTTTGGAAATGGCGAAACCGTTCCTCGAAACAGAACCCGAAGTTGCTGACGATAAGGAAATTGTCACGAAAATCTCCGGCAGTATCGAATTGAATAATCTTTATTTCAGATATAACGAAAATTCACCGTATATCGTCAATAATCTGTCACTGA
>DJXC01000054.1:0-1329 GCA_002449575.1 Ruminococcus sp. UBA7014 | reverse complement strand
TGTCACTGAAAATCAAATCCGGTGAGTATGTTGCTATTGTCGGAAAAACAGGCTGCGGAAAATCTACTCTGATGCGTCTGCTGTTAGGATTTGAAAAGCCTGAAAAAGGTGCAATTTACTATGACGGCAAAGACCTGAACAAACTGGATTTGAGTTCATTAAGAAGAAAAATCGGCACGGTCATGCAGAGCGGAGGACTGTTTCAGGGGGATATTTATTCCAATATTATCATTTCTGCTCCGCATCTGACACTTGACGATGCTTGGGAAGCCGCTGAAAAAGCTGGTATTGCCGATGACATCCGCTCCATGCCGATGGGAATGCAGACATTGATTTCAGAGGGGCAGGGCGGTATCTCCGGCGGTCAGAAACAAAGAATCATGATTGCCCGTGCAATTGCTCCAAAGCCGAAGATTCTCATGTTCGATGAAGCTACCAGTGCATTGGATAACAGAACGCAGAAACAAGTCAGTGAAGCCCTCGATGCAATGGGATGCACCAGAATCGTCATTGCTCACAGACTTTCTACTATCCGGCACTGTGACAGGATTCTTGTGCTTGACAAGGGCAGTATTATTGAAGACGGAACTTATGAAGAATTGATTCAAAAAGGTGGATATTTCGCTGAACTCGTCGAAAGACAGCGGCTTGATATTCAGCAAACATGATAATGAGGTGAGTCTATGACAGAGTTGACAAGATTTAAAAATGCAATCGACAACGATATGAACCTGAGATTACAGTATCTCAAAATATTGGACGGTCTTATGGTCGGCGGAGAAGTCACTCCGGAAATGACTTCTGTTGCGGCAAAGAAACTTGGATTCAATATTTCTGCTGATGATTTCAAAAATGAGGTGCAGGATGCAAAACTCTCAGAAGATGAACTCAACAGCGTGAACGGCGGTGTTTCATCATTTAACAATCATGCACCTGATGGCAGAAAAGTCGGCTGTCCTTATCAGTTCTATTTCACATGGACGGATTACTGGATAAATAATGACGGAAATTACTGCCCTGTTGGAGGCGTTCATGATTTTGAGGATACCTCTGAAGGAAAAATGTGCCTGAAATGTCGGCTGGAAATACACGAAAGAGGTTTGATTGATATTTATGACAGAATCGGGAAAGAAATAAAATAATTGTGCAATTTTAACAAATTCATGAGATGTTTTCTATCAAATTATACAAAAATCGAATTTTCACCAGATTGGTGAATGACAGGCAAAATTCGGTATGATAAAATAATAGTAGAATCATTTTTCAGGAGGTAAATACAATGGCAAACAATCTCAGACTGAGTGAAGAACTCAAAAAGGAACTTATCAA
>DJXC01000145.1 GCA_002449575.1 Ruminococcus sp. UBA7014 | reverse complement strand
GGATATGTTGGCTATGAAGAAGGCGGTCAGCTTACCGAAGCCGTCCGCAGAAAACCTTATTCTGTTGTACTTCTGGACGAAGTCGAAAAAGCACACCCGGATGTATTCAATTTGCTTCTGCAAGTGCTTGATGACGGCAGAATTACAGACTCTCAGGGCAGAACGGTCGATTTCAAGAATACTATCTTAATCCTGACTTCTAATCTTGGCTCACCGTTTATTCTGGAAGGAATGCAGGACAACGGCGAAATTTCCGAAGAAGCTAAGAATCAGGTTAACAAGCTTCTGCATCAGCAGTTCCGTCCGGAATTCCTGAACCGTCTGGATGAGATTGTCTTCTACAAGCCTCTGATGCGTGAACAGATTTTCAGCATTGTAGATTTACAGCTCAAAGACCTGAAACGCCGTCTGTCAGATAAGCAGCTTGATGTGGAAATTACAGAAGCTGCCCGGAATGCCGTTGTAGATAACAGCTATGATGTCAGCTTCGGCGCACGTCCGCTTAAGAGATATATGCAGCAGAAGTTTGAAACGCTGATTGCAAAGCATATCATCAGTGATGACCCTGCTCCCGGCACAACTCTGAAAATTGACTATCAGAACGGCGCATTCGTTCTTGTATAATTTTCATCTGTAAGATGCATTCTTCTGTCAGTCTCCACATGCTAGTGCGACTAAAATCAGTAAAAAGCAGCAATGGAAATCTGCTGTTTTTACTGATTTTATTCTAGCACTTTTGGATTTAAAAATCAACGGCATCACATGACATATTCAAAAATGGCGATATTCAGGGAAATATGCACTTCCCTGAATATCCTGTGCCGCCCTCTGTCGCCAAAAAGGACAGGGACATTTTTTATTTTTTTCACTTTCGCAATTTGATGACAAAGCATGACATGGCTGATTTGGTTCATACAAGTGAACAAGCTGGACTGCAAATAGCATTTTACGCTTTTTGCTCTTTGTGATAGTCGCTTACCGTCCGGAACGTGGACGAACAGGCAATTAAATTCTGATGTTCAGGGTCACACTGTATGGATAAATGATAGCTTGCTGACGGGTTATCCGGGTCTTCAATCAGCCAGACTATCCAGAATAAATTTTCGTCCGTAAAATGACAGTAAAGTTGTCTTGCAGAATAGCCGCCCACTGTCGTGATACTGCCCTGCAAACCCTCGATATTCTCCTGACTCGCCATGTAATAACGCATATTTTCCGCTGCCGATTCATAAGGCAGATTTTCGTAATAATCCAGTGTGAAAATATTCATGCCTGATGCGTCTACATACTGTGTCAGCCCTTCGCTGCCTTCTTCCTGAAATGGAGAGTACCCCAGCGGAATCTGCATATAGCCGTTTTCATCATCACCGACAGGCATCAGTTTTCCCTGATAGACAAAATTTCCGGAATCATCTGTAATTGCACCTTCCGGCACTTCCGGCTTAGTAGCTTCCTGTGCTTCTTCTCCAATCGCTTTTCCCTGATTTAGTACAGAAACGCCGTCATTCTGACTGGCAGAACAACCGCTCAGAAGTATCGCAGAGAGCAGCAGCATGATTAATAATTTGTATTTCATTTTTTGATTTACCTTTCTGAAAGATGTTTTCTTTATCATACCAGAAAATCAGCAGATTGTCAAGAGAGACTTGACTTTTCCGGAAGATTATGCTATAATAAAAAATAAATTTTACAGATTGCAGGTGAAAAAATGAAAAAAAGACTGCTTGCTTTATTTTTATGCTTCTGTGTCAGTCTGCTGTTTGGTGGCTGTTATGCGCTTTATCAGCCTGTATCAGATACGGAATCCAACAGTCTGATTGTCTTTACAGAAGCTCCCACAGAAGAAAAAATTCTGACAGCATCAGAAACGGAAACAGAACAGGAATTTTCCGAAACTTTCACAGAAGCGGAAACAGTAGCTGAAACACAGACTTTTGAAATTCCGCAGGATGAAACATTGCCGGATTCTGTCGAAAAAGATGGCTCTTACACAACGCCGGAAGATGTTGCAGAATATATTCACACATTCGGCACGTTGCCCGGAAATTTCATCACAAAGAAAGAAGCACAGAATCTCGGCTGGAGCAGTTCCGCAGGCAATCTCTGGGATGTCGCCCCCGGAAAAAGTATCGGCGGAGATAAGTTCGGCAACAGGGAAGGACTTTTGCCAGATGGCAGCTATCACGAATGTGATGTGAACTATCAGGGCGGTTATCGTGGCGCAGAACGGCTTATTTACAGCGATTCCGGCGAAATCTACTATACAAATGACCATTATAAGACATTCACGCAGCTATATTGACAAGAGGTGAAAACATGACACATGTCTATGAACTGGACGGAAATCAGATGACCAGTTCTGCACAGGCACACACCTATCTGAAAGAAATCATGCAGTTTCCGGAATATTACGGCATGAATGCAGATGCCCTTTTCGACTGCCTGACAGAAGATTCCAGAGAAGTGCTTGTCTGGCTGAATTCGTCTGATAAGATTGATAAAAAAATCCTGAAAACTTTTGAAGAAGCTTCTCAGGAAAATCCGTTTCTGACAATTGTCGAAATCGAAGATGATTAACTTAAATAAAAACTCCTGCTTCCGTTTCAGAAGCAGGAGTTTTTTTCAGATTACTTGACTTGTGCCGAAATATCCAGATTCAGACCCTTGATTGCATTTGCAACCAGTCCGGCAACGGCATTTGCACCGGTTTCGGTGAAGTGTGTGGTATCTGTAGAACCTTCCACTGCACCAATCAGATGATACTTGTAGGCGGCATCATAGCCGATGGAATTATAATGATTTACCATCAGGGTATTCAAATCAATACAGGGAACGTGATATTTGCTTGCCATGCTCTTGCAGGCATCACAATAGTTTGTATAGCTGTTGACGAATTTGCCGT
>DJXC01000058.1 GCA_002449575.1 Ruminococcus sp. UBA7014 | reverse complement strand
AGTTCAATCATTTTTTGCAGAGGGAGTTCTTCAATCCGACGCTGTTCGGCTTCGGTCTGCGGAACGGAATAAGAAATTTCCAGATAACCGTCCAATTTGTCAAGTTCGATTTCAATCATACGCTTGAAGAAATATTGATTGGAATAGAATATCCGGATAATACTGTTTTCCTCGTTCCAGAGACTGTCGATATAAGCATTCTGTTCTTTACGTCTCATATTTTCGTCATAGATTTTCTGGGCGATGACAGAGACATCAAGTTTCTTTCTGTCGAGTTCATCGAGAGTCATAAACGGTGGTGCAATCGCTTTCTGTGCGTAAAACATGAGCAGATGTTCAATATCGGCTCTGTGATAGGCAGGTATCATGTTTTCGTTGAAATAATTTTCAATGCAGTAATCCGTCATTTTTTCAAGCAGGTCATCCGGAATCGTTTCCTCTTCGATATGAAAATAGTTCATGATTTCAGGCAAATCCAGAATCAGACTATGATAAGCGGATTCTGTGCTGTTATAGATAAGAATCTGATATGTCCATTCAAAAGCAGAAAGCAGATACATTCCCAGCGGAATGCGTTCAATCATGGCGATGCTGTCCAGTTTTGAAGTATCGACAGCAGAATCAGCTATCATAGCGAATTCTTCAATTTTGGAAATGGCAATCAAACGGAGCTGTTTCTGTTTTTTGCTGACAAGCGATTCTTTTTCATGATATTCTGATTCTGTAAGGGACTGCGGATTCACCCATGCAATTTTACTGTTCCAGTCATCGACAAAACTGATAATATAGGCTTCTTTCGTTCCCCCTGCCAGTTCACCACGCAAAGCACGTCCAACCATCTGCGTCATGAGGACTGTCGAAACAGTAGGACGTGTCAGAAATACAGTGTGTGTCTGTGGCAGGTCAGTGCCTTCCGTCAGAATATTGACGTTAATCAGCACTTGAATTTCTCCCCGGCGATAGCGGTCAATTTTTTCTTCATTGTCCTTGCTCGAAACGGTAATCCCTGTAAAAGTATCCTGCACTCCGGAAATGATAAAATCTGACTTAATGCCGTATTTCTTTCCCTTTTCATTGAACAGCTTGTTCAGGGCAACTGCATGGTCTCTGTCGATGGCGAATACAATCGTCTGTCCATATTTCTGATAATTTTCAAGATATTTTTTCACAATCAAATGATTACGCTCGGAATGACCGCCGATTTTTTTCGCAATATCTTCCGGCAGAATGTCCAGATGTTCAATGCTTTTGATTGCCTGTAAGCCAAGCTGTTCTGAAAAAGAAACTTTTGTTTCACATTCTTCAAAATAAGGCATGGAGAGGATTTTCTTTTCAATCAAAGCAGTCAGGTCAGTTTTGTAGACAATATCATCTGTGAAAATCTGTTTCAGTGCACCTTTTTCTTCTTCTGCCGTCCGGAACGGAGTTGCTGTCAGTCCTAATAATTTCACGGATTTAGCGTGTTCTTCTGCATACTGAATGATTTTTCTGTAAGACTTCGCAACCGCATGATGTGCCTCGTCAATGACAAGAAAAATATCCTCATTTGCAAGCCATTTGTCAAGATAATGCAGACTGCGGATAATACTGTCTTTTCCGGCAATCAGAATAGAATCTGATTCCTTGATATGTACCGGCTTGTCATGAATTCCTGAAATCATACGATAATTGAATGTTGTATGATTCAGCATAATATCTGTATAAGCATTGTGTGCGAATGTATCTGCCGCCTGTTCCAGAAGCAGATGACGATGTGCTAACCAGAGAATTTTCTTTTTCTTGTCAACTGCATTTTTCAGAAGCCAGTGTACAGCAGTCAATGTTTTTCCACCGCCTGTAGGCAGTACCAGAAGTGTATGAAATACAGATTTCTGATTGATTTTATCCAGTGCCTGACACGCTTCCACTTGATGCTCATACAATTGCCTTGGATGATTGCCGGAAGCTGGTGTAATCGTCTGTGCATTGAAATTTTTCGTCATAGTAGCCATTGTATCACCTCATGAGATTCTTTTGTATATTATACCATTTTTTAGCGAAAATTGCAAGATAATTTCAAAATTTTCAAGGGTTAGAAAAAAAGGGAGTGCAGAGGGAACGGCTGCCGCCATGTACTTGTGACCAACTGCCACAGGGCAGTCATCACAAGTACTATGGCGTTACTTTTGCCATTCAAAAGTAATTTTTCTGACTGTTAGTCGGTTCTCTGGCTTCTTTCATAGGCTGATGGTTCTGTCCGAAGCCTACGATTTCTGAAAAATAATATATAGGTCAGCTTCTGATTACGGCGTACAGGCGTACAAATTCCGAAATATAGCCAAAATCAGGCGTACAAGCCGACGTACTGACTGCGTACAGCGTACACGGAACGCCTTATGTTCACCCTGATGTACGCCTTAAAATGACGTATCTTAGCCATTGGTACGCCTGTACGCCATTTTCTTGACTCGATTTATATTATTTTTTCAGAAAGCTGTTTACAAATTCTCAAAACTGTGGTATAATAGATTTGTAAAATTATCAGCTTCATTATACCGCCTGTCTAAATGAGGTGTTGTAATGAAAGTACAGAAATTACCAAGCGGCAGCTACAGAGCCGTTGTTGCTGCCGGATATAA
>DJXC01000006.1:8775-9413 GCA_002449575.1 Ruminococcus sp. UBA7014 | reverse complement strand
GCCGACCAAGCCATGATGTCGGTCATGAGTACGGCACTTTCCCGGCTGAACAGCTTTCTGGATTCCGAAATGGAGCAGATTCTATGCTTCGGCACGGCGATTGATGCCGAAAAATTCTGTCATGAAAAATCGGCATTATTCATTATTCTTCCGGAAGAAGACCAATCAAAATATTTTATGGTATCATTGCTGATTCAGCAGTTGTACAGAGAAATCCTGACTATTGCGGATGAAAACGGCGGTTCTCTGCCAAACCGCGTGATGTTCTACTGTGACGAACTCGGTACGTTCCCGAAAATCGAAGGTCTGGAAGCGATGTTCTCAGCCGGGCGTTCCCGAAAAATCAGCATTGTCGCGATAATTCAGTCCTTTGCACAGCTTGAGCAGACCTACGGAAAAGAAGGTCAGGAAATTATTACAGACAACACTCAACTGACTGTGTTCGGCGGTTTCGCGCCGAATTCACAGTCGGCAGAAGTGCTGTCAAAAGCACTCGGAGAGCAGACTGTGCAGTCCGGCTCGGTATCACACGGAAAAGATTCTTCCTCATCATTGCAGATGATTGGCAGACCCCTGATGACAGTCGATGAGCTTAAATCCATGCCGAAAGGACAGTTTATCGTTATGAAGACCGGAAC
>DJXC01000006.1:0-8700 GCA_002449575.1 Ruminococcus sp. UBA7014 | reverse complement strand
CACCCGATGATTTCACCGCTGAAATTATACTTCAAGTGGGGCATTCGCTTTGAGAAGCCGTTCATTCTGCCGGACAGGGGTTCGCGAAAAGTGTCATATATGGAGCGTGATGCGCTTTTTCAGGCGGTTGATAAAAAATATCCGCAGAAGAAACAGCAGCCGGAACTTCCGGAATTTTTCTCCGAATTTGAAGATACACCAGACCTCGGCAAAAAAATTCTGCTGAAAACTTTGCAGGAAAATCATCAGGACGGTGATGCGGAATGAAAAAGCTTTCAAAGAATGCGGCGGCTGTCCGGTACTATCTGCACGGCAGAAAAACGCCGTCAGTCCGGCAAATCGCCAAAGACCTGAACATCAGCCGGAGTACTGTGTTCAGGGCGTTAAAGGAACTTGAAACCGCCGGAATGCTGACCAGAGAAAACCGCCGCCGGAAGCACGGCGGTCAGACCTCAAATTTATACAGAACAGGAGATGATAGACTTGTCTGACTGGGTGGGCGATATTTTCAAATGGATTGGAGATGCCGTGTCTTTTGCATGGCAGAATTCCTTCACATCGACGGTGAATGACATCACGGGAATTGTGTTCAAAGCATTTTTTGAATGGACTTACGGAATGATTTATGACGCAATTTCTGATATTTTCGAGTATATCAACAGCACATCGGCGGATATTTTCGACCTCGCATGGGTGCAGGCGTTTATTGTGCTGTTTCACCATCTGGGGTGGATGCTGTTTGCGTGCGGCTTTGTTGTGGCAGTTTTTGATGCGGCAGTCGCTTCGGAATCAGGACGGAATGCGGTCAGGGACACCTGTCTGAATACGCTGAAAGGATTCTTTGCGGCAAGCCTTGTAACGACCGCACCGCAGGAGCTGTATTCCTTCTGCGTGTCATTACAGGGCAGTTTCGCACAGGATTTGCTTTCAACCCTTGTCGGCACTGCGCCGGGCAATGTTATCGAAGCGGCGGTCTATGTCATGGAGCAGCTTAGTCCGAAAAAGACGCTTGCAAGCCTGCTGTTTATTATTCTGTTTGGCTATTGTACGATTAAAGTTATCCTTGCGAACATCAAGAGGGGCGGCATCCTGCTGTGCCAGATTGCGGTCGGAAGCCTGTATATGTTCTCTGTTCCGAGAGGATTTACAGACGGATTTTACAGTTGGGTGAAACAGGTGATTGCTACCTGTTTAACAGCATTTTTACAGACAACAATTTTATATCTCGGACTGCTGACCTTCCAGACACATGAGTTTCTGGCACTGGGCATCTGCCTGTCAGCAAACGAAGTTCCGAGAGTAGCGCAGATGTTCGGACTCGACACCTCCGCGCACGTCAATATGACGAGCGTGAGCAGCGTGGTCGGCATGGGTTCGAGAGCCGCGAAACTGATAATTGCAAAGCATTGAGGTGCGAAAATGAAAACTTATATCTATCCTGAAAACCTCCGTTCAAGAACGAAGCTGTGGTTCTGGAGCGTGAAGGACTTCTGTATTCTGTGCGGCGGCATCATCATAGCGGCAGTATTTCTTGCTGAATTATGGACATTTATTCCGGCGGCGATGGTAATCTGCTACGCGTTCTTGACATTCCGTGCGGATGACAATGCCGTGATTGACTATATGATAAATGCTGTAAAATACTTCTGCTTTTCACAGCAGAAATTTGAATGGGAGGAAGAATGAATTGTTTCTTAATAAGAAAAGTGTGCAGAAACTGATTGGCTTTGAAGAATTCACGAAATACGGCGTGAGGGCGAACAAAGAGGATTTTATTTTCTTTTCGGTCGAGCCTGTGAATATTTCGGTATTGTCAGCGGCAAATATCGAAGCGAAAATCTATCATCTGATGATGATTCTGAGCGTGATTCCGGAACTGGAACTGCTTGCGCTCGACAGTTGTGAATCATTCGAGCCGAACAAAGCTTATCTCCAGAAACGGCTGAAAGAAGAAAAAAATCCGGCAGTCCGGAAGCTGCTCCAAGCCGATTATCAATTTCTGGATGAGATACAGCTTGAGATGTCCTCGGCAAGACAGTTTCTGTTTGCGGTGCGGTTCCGCAGAGAAAATGACGGTCAGATTTTCCGGCTTGTAAACCGCATCGACAAGGCTGTCACCGAACACGGCTTCACGATAAAGCGCATGGACAAGCCGGAAATCAAGCGGATGCTGGCGTTATATTTCGGCGCAAGCATCTCCCGCGAAGAAATCGAAGACATTGAGGGCGAACAATATTTCGGGGAGGATTTGCATGAGATTCAGGAAAAAATGCAGGAAGAAAACCAGAACTGAACGGAAAGCCGAAAGAATCAGAATCATCAGTGTGAAGAAATATTTTGACAGAATTTCTCCGGGTGTGCTGAATTTCTGGACTGACCACTATATCTGCGGCAATTTTTTCAAGAGCGTGTGGGCGGTTTCGGAGTATCCGCCGACTACTGAGGAAACAGCGATTCTGGCGCATTTAGCTGATAAAAACGGAGTGACACTGAGAATCTATAACCGCCTTGTGGACAATGCGGAACAGCGGAAAATCGTTCAGCAGGCGATGCGGAAAAACCGCATGATGACCACCGTTACCGACGTGAACGAGAATATCAAGGCGCAGGACAATATCAATGATGTGCTGGAACTGCTTTCAGAACTGCGGAGAAACAAAGAACCTCTGCTGCATACGGCTGTGTTTATCGAACTCAAAGCCGGTACAGAAGAAAAACTCCGGGAACTCCAGTCCGATGTGCAGATGGAACTGACACGTTCCAGAATTACTGTCGATAAGCTTCTGATGCGCCAGCAGGAAGGCTTTCTTTCGGTTCTGCCCTGCGGTCGGAATCTGTTCAAAACCGAATTTGAACGGATTCTTCCGGCATCGAGTACGGCGAATCTGCTGCCGCTGAACTACTCCGGCAAGACCGATGAGAAAGGCTTCGTCATCGGTCGTGACAAGTACGGCTCGAATGTGCTTGTCGATTTCGATAAGCGCACCGACGACAAGACCAACAGCAATGCGCTGATTCTCGGCAACTCCGGACAGGGCAAGTCCTATCTGATGAAACTGCTTCTGTGCAATCAGAGAGAAGCCGGAAAATCAGTGATTTGCCTTGATGTCGAAAGTGAATACCGTGACCTGTGCGAAAATCTGGGCGGCACATATATCGACATGATGTCCGGCGAATATATGATAAATCCGCTTGAGCCGAAGTCATGGGGCGAGGGTGACAAGTCCGAAGATGCCCCCGAAACCTTCCGCAGAGTCACCAGATTATCACAGCATATCAGCTATCTGAAAGATTTTTTCAGAGCCTATAAAGACTTTACGGATGCAGAGATTGACTGTCTGGAAATCATGCTGATGAAATTATACGCACGGTTCGGCATTGATGACAGCACAGATTTCAGCCGTTTGTCTGCCGAAGATTATCCGACTGTTGCCGACTTGTACGACCTGACCGAAAAAGAATATCAGGCGTATGACAGAGAAAAAAAGAATCTGTATACCGAAGATATGCTCCAGAATTTATGCCTCGGACTGCACTCCATGTGCAGAGGTGCGGAGTCCAAATATTTCAATGGACACACCAATATCAGGGACGGCGAATTCATCTGCTTCGGCGTGAAAGGTCTGATGGATACTAACAAGAAACTGAAAGATACTGTGCTTTTCAATATTCTGTCGTTCATGAGCAATCAATTGCTTGGCAGAGGAAACACAGTTGCGGCAATCGACGAACTGCACATGTACCTCACCAACATGACCGCAATCGAATATATCCGGAACGGCATGAAGCGCGTCCGGAAAAAAGAATCCTCGTTTATTCTGGCTTCGCAGAATATCGAGGACTTTCTGCTCCCCGAAGTGAAAGAATTCACAAAGCCGCTGTTCAGCATTCCGTGTCATATTTTCCTGTTCTATCCGGGAAATATTTCACCTGTGGAATTCATGGATATGCTCCGGCTGGAGCAGTCGGAATATGAACTGATTCAGTATTCCGAGCGCGGCACTTGCTTTTACAGGTGCGGCAATGAACGCTATCTGTTACAGGTTATCGTTCCGGTATACAAGGCGGCACTGTTCGGAAAGGCGGGCGGTCGATGAAAGCGGCAGTCATAAAATTTCTCATCAGCCTGTTCGCCGACGAAGAAAACAGAAAAAGAATACTGCTGATAACCGGCAGTATTCTCGCCGGACTTCTCTGCATGATGATTCTGCCATTTATTATTCTGGCAGAGCTGCACCAGACCGAACCGTCCGAACTTCTCTTTGAAGAAGATAATTTCTTATCGGCAGTCGATACCGATAAACAGAATGAAATGGAATCTGCCTGCGGCACAATCGCCGATATGCTGATTAATAAGGGCTTGCGGAATCAGATTCTGAAAGCACAGTTGATATATTTATCTTATGCAGAGGAAGGCGAAATCACAGACTTGAATGCCTATACGGATATATTTCACCTGTGGGATGACAGCCTTCTGACGGACTGCCTGAACTCGGTTTACCATCTGGAAATTGACAAGGAAGAATTTCAGAAGACTTATTTGTTCGTGAAGAATATCACGATTGACCCGTATCTTTTCACAGATGCCGGAACGAAAAACAGCAGTGACCTCGCCGCATGGTGCAGAAATGCCTATGAATCAAACTGGCTTTCGGAAACCGGTAGAGGGGAAATCAGTCCGGAAAAGCAGTGGAGAACCGCTGACAATGTCGGGCTGATACTCGGATATTTCAATTATCTTCCGGAAGAAAAAGCTTTCGGAACGGGTATTGATACGCTTGTTTATACCGAACAGGGAACACCGGATACCATGCCGGATGTTCCCGGAATCGGTATGTTTACCGGCTCAGAGTTCGGCGTTTACGGCGGCAGCGGACAGGTGTTCTTCTCCTCTGCGGACGGGCAGACTGTGCAGAAAATTCCTGTTTCTGATGAAAGATGGGTAAGCTGGGTGACCTATGAAGGCATTGTCTATCCGCAGGAAGTATGGGAACGGATTGACGAACTGAATGCTCCGGAAGAAGAAACGGAGCTGATAAATGAAGGAGAGTGACAGCATGACAAAAGAAAAAATCAAAGCAGTGATGCCGGATGAAAGCGAACGGAAATTATTTTATTCCGACAGTACGGCTGATTTTTCACAGGCACTTGCCGGGTATCTCCGGATGGATTTCGGAATGTCCGGAAAGGAATTCTGGAACACATGGCACGGAACAGACAACAATCTGGCTGGCAGTGTGACTTTTATTGCGGAACTTAATTCCCTGATTTCGGAACTGCGGAAAAGCCTTCTGAAAAGCCGGAGTGCCATGACGAAATATATCCGTGAGCATGACGGAATCTAGATGGCGGCTTCGGAATCCTACAAAGGGAAAGACTTCAAATTTGAAACGGAACACCATCTGTTCTTTCTGAGATGTATTCCGCGTCCGGGAGACTATGACTGTTACTGCTGCGCTTACAGCAAAGCTGCACTGGAACAAGTGCTTTCCGAACAGGAACAGGACGAAACGCAGATGATAGGGGGAATCAGTCAATGAGAATTATACTGACGAACGGGAAAAATATACTGAAGGAAGATTTTCCGAAGAAGCCGCCGGAACTTCTCGATATGCTTGACCGTCTGCATCAGACCGGAAACAGAACAGTCAGTTTTGAATTTGACTGTTATTATGAGAAAATCACACCGCCTTCCAAACTGACAGAACGAGAATTCAGGGCAGATATTTTCGTTCTGAACGCATTCACGGAACGGCTGTCTGCTATGACTCCGGCAGAACGGGCAGTCTATCAGGCGGTTGTGCAGAAAAATCCTGTTTTCTGTTTTGAAGAAGCACTACAGATGACATTCGGACTGGAGAGCGTGCCTGTGATAAAGGCTTCCTGCTTTTCTGAACTCGGCGAATTCGTGATTGAAAATGATATGATTCCGGAAGTCCGCAGTTGCCCGGATGAACTTGTACAGTTTCTGGACAGGGCAAAAATCGGCAGGCTGATGACAGAAGAATACGGCGGTGTCTTCATCGGGGATTACTACTGTGAGCCGGAAGCATATAAAAAGCCTGATATTCAGATTAAAATCGGCGAACCGAAACACTGCACATTTCGTCTGCTTCTGACATCGGATGCAGACCGTCCGGAGCTTGCCGGATGGATTTCTCTGCCCTGTGATGCCTCCGAACTGGAGAACAAAGTATGTCTGGACTATCAGTCCTGTCTGCCGGGACTGCTGATTTCTCAGCATTCGGAACAGGGAGAAATCATGGCTCTGAACCGGACGGCAGAACTCCTCGCCGGACTGAATCTGCAGGAATTTATAAAGCTGAAAGCCGTCATGGAGTATACCGGAGCGCGAAATATCGCCGGAGTATTTGATTGCTGCAGCCATCTGTCAGAATATGATTTCGATTCCAGACCGCTTGATAAAAGCGAATACGGAATGCTGTTCCTGAAAAAATTATTGCCTCCGGATGCCTGTGAACTGTTCAAAAATGCTGACCTGACAGATTTCGGAGAGGAAATTCTTCGGCACAGGCAGGGCAGAATGACAGCCTACGGTGTGGTTTCCGGCAGAGGGCAGCAGCTTTATTCTGCGATGACAGCCGAGCCGGAACAGGCTGAAAATGAAACTGAACAGGAAATTCCTGAATGGGGAGGAATGTTATCATGCTGATTACCGTAAAAGGAAACGCTTCCTGCATCACGGAAGCGTTTCCGAAAAGCAGCAGAGAGCTGCAGAATCTTATCAGCCGGACGGGCGGTGAACAGGAAGTGCGGTGCCGGATTCCGTCACAGAAATGTCTGCCGTTTTCCTCTTTTTTCAAAGAATCTTTCACGGCAGACCTGCATCAGATAAATCTGTTTGCGGAAAAGTTTGAAACTCTGACCGAAAACGAACACACGGCTCTGAAACTTCTCGCATCCTGCGGCAGAAAGTTTGACACATTTGAAAAAATTCTGACTGCCGTCTGCGGAGTAAGCCGTATGTTCATCTTCCCGTATGATGAATATGAAGAAGTAGTAGACATGGCTGTCAGCAGAAAACTTCTGCCGGAACTGGAACGCTGTCCTGAAAATCTTTCTTCTGTTCTCAGCACGAATGAAATGGAAAATTTGATAACCCGCATCTGTGCTGAAAGGAATGCTGTCATTTCTTATGGCATCTACTGCGAGCCGGATACCCTGCCGGAATGCCTTCCGGAAGAAGAATATGAAGAAACAGAAAGCTGTGATATGACGATGGGAGGAATGTAATTTGAAGAAAAATATTGACATGGGTGAGGAAAAGCTGTCGGCTCTGGAGATGTATCTCGCCCAGAAAAACACAACGCTCGATGACGAGCTGACGAAGTATGCCGAGCAGCTTTATGCAAAAACTGTTCCGCAGAATGTCCGTGATTATATCGAAATGACCTCGGTAAAACGGACTGTGAAGAAGCCGAAATCTGTGCCGGATAAGGAGTCCGGCACGGGTGTTCCGGGGCAGATTTGACACGGGGGGCAGGTTGTTGCGAGTTAAAGCGGCGGTGCGCCGCAGTCACAGCGGACGGCAAAGCCGACCGCATACGGGCATTATCACGGGATTGTATTCAGGTGCTGTAAATCGGGAATTTTTATTTTCCGGTGCTGTGCAGGAATATGAACCGGAAATTCAGAAAAATATCAGGTGCTGGAGGTTATTTTATGGGTTTTGAGAATAAAATCAGGTTTCAGTTCTGGGTGTATCCGCAGACGATGAAAGATGTGGAACAGCATTTCAGAAGTGACAACTGCAAATCGCAGAGTGAATTTATTGAGAAAGCAATCAAATTCTATGTCGGCTATCTCGATGCGGAACGGCATGTGAATTATCTCTCTCCGATGATTACGGAAACTGTTGCTGCCGCTGTCAAGGGAACAGAACAGCATATCACAAGAATTTTATTCAAAGTCGCTGTCGAACTCGGAAAGCTGTCGCATATGCTTGCGGCAGCGCATGATGTCGATGAGGAAACACTTAGACAACTGCACTCGATGTGTATCAGCGAAGTCAGAAAAATCAACGGCATCATTGACTATGAAGATGCTGTGAAATTTCAGAAGGAGTGATTTCAGTGCCGAAAATTATTGTCACGAGCCGCTATCTGAAAAGCGGCTCGAAACAGAAATCAAACTATGTAAAATATATTGCTACCAGAGAAGGAGCAGTCAGTGTGAAATCAAATACTCCCAATGCGCCTGCCACACAAAAACAGCAGACACTGATTGCTTCTCTGATAAAAGAATTCCCGGAAAGCAAAGAATCTTTTGAGTATACAGATTATACAGCCAGCCCGACTCAGCAGAACGCATCGGCACTGATTTCAGAAATTCTGGAACACAATACTGACCAGACAGCCACCAAAGAAAATTATGTCGGCTATCTGGCAAAGCGACCCGGCGCAGTGAAGTTCGGAACACACGGACTGTTCTCACAGGAAAACACTCCGGTGGATTTGAATGCTGTTATGAAAGAAGTCGGAAACCATGCCGGAAACGTCTGGACTCATGTTGTTTCTCTCCGCAGAGATGATGCACAGCGGATGGGGTATGATACTCTGAATGCGTGGAAAGAACTTGTCAAAAGACAGATTCCGAATATCGCAAAGCAGTCGAAGATAGACCTCGCCCATCTGAAATGGTACGCTGCTTTTCATGACAAGGAAACCAATCCGCACGTTC
>DJXC01000106.1 GCA_002449575.1 Ruminococcus sp. UBA7014 | reverse complement strand
GTAAGAGCTTCTGTTTTGGGAGCAGCAGTTGTAGTAACAGTTTCAGTTGCTTCCTGATAAGGCTTTACAGTTGCCAGTGTAGATTTAACAAAAATTCTCTTGACCGGAGCAGTTGTTTCAGCAGGGGCTTCTGTTGTTTCAGGAACAGACTGTTCAACAGCTTCCGGAGTAGATTCTTCAATAGTTTCGATTGTGTCTGTAGTTTCTGTTTCAGCCGGAAGGACAACAGGAACTTTCTTTTCAAAAACAGCAGGAGAAGCCTCCAGCTTCTTATCATTTTTTTCTTTTTCAGCAATAGTTCTGTTTTTGCTGACATGTCTGGTCATGACAGAAGTTTCTGTAGCAGCTTTGCGGGCATTATATGCACTGATTGGCTGAGGATTTTCGGGAGTGCCTGCAGCACTTTCATCCAATGTAATTGTAGCAGCATCTGCAACGGCATAGCAGCCGAACAGGCAGGATGCCACCATACCCATTGTAATCGCTGCGGCTTTTGCCTTTTTCATCGACTCATTCCTTTCTGATAATGGAAAATAGATTTCTTGAATTTGTCTCTTTCTCTAGGACATACTTAATCATATCATATTTTAAAGTAAATAGCAAGTATTTTGAAACTTTTTCCATAAAGTAGCCAAAGTTTTAGCAGATAATCTATAGTGCCATTGGTGATTTTCACATATTTAATGTAAACTTTTTGTGAACAAAGACATGGAAAATTCATAATTTTATGCAATAAAATTACATTTTGATTACATTCAAAACAAAACAGTAACCAAATACAGGCAATCTGACATATTTTCAGCCATTTGAATTGTTAAAAACCAACAATTGCCTGTCGAATTGTGTCGAAGCAGCAGATGTCTTTTTTTGGTGATTATGCACAAATAAAATCATAGAAAACTGTTTTATGTAAAAATTCCGGAACTCTTGACAGATTCCGGAATTTATGCTATAATAGTTTCATCATAAGAATTCTGCCGCTGGGTAGAGACGGATTGACATTCGTCTGCATGTCGTTAAGTCTTAGAAGACATGCAGGGGAATGTTTTTTTCATATTGAATAAAGGAGCAATATAAATGCATTATTTTACAAAATCAGAAGTCTGTTTATGGGCAGGGTCAGTAATGCTGATTCTGACAGCGTTTTTCGCATTTGACAGAGTAAATTATATGACACTGACAGCATCTTTGATTGGTGTTACTTCTTTAATATTTGCAGCGAAAGGAAATCCTGTAGCACAAGTGCTGATGATAGTGTTCAGTCTGCTGTATGGAATCATTTCACATAGTTTTGCCTATTACGGCGAAATGATAACCTATCTGGGAATGACTATGCCAATGGCTGTTTTTACACTAATATCATGGCTGAAACATCCGTTTGAAGGCAGGCAGTCAGAAGTACAGATTCATCATATCCGAAAATCAGAACTTTTGCTGACAATTCTGCTGACTGTCATTGTGACAATATTATTTTATTTTATTCTGAAATATTTTCACACGGCGAATCTTCTGCCAAGTACAATCTCTGTCACAACAAGTTTTCTTGCCGTGTGCCTGACGTTTTTCCGGAGTCCTTATTATGCAGTAGCCTATGCTGCAAATGATATTGTTTTAATTGTTCTCTGGATGCTGGCATCACTGGAGAATATTTCTTATATTTCAGTTCTGGTATGTTTTTGTGTGTTTCTGGTGAATGATATTTACGGATTTATTAACTGGAGACGGATAGAAAAACGACAAAGAAATTCTGCATAAAAAATATACTGAAATTTTGTCTATTTTTCATATAGCACTGAATGCACGAATATGCTATAATTTAACTGTATTTATTTTTACTGGTACTATCATAAGGAGGATGTTATGAAGAAATCTATTAAAAAAACTGTCAGTGCGCTGCTTGCGCTGACAATGTGTGCCGCCGGAACGGGGCTGCTTCCGGTTATCGCTGAAGAGACAGATACAGCAACTGTCAAAGCACTGCCACTGGGAACTTACGAAGTAGAGACATTCGAGGGCGCAGATGTCTGGACTTCCATTTATGAAAATCAGCTTCCCGGTTATTCTGGTGAGGGATTTGCCTATCTGACAGCTTCTCCCATCAGTTTTAATGTCGAAGTAGAAACAGAAGGCATGTACGAAATCAGTTTCCGTGCTGCTCAGATTCTGGGTGCAGGAGAAGCCAGAATGCAGACCATTTCTGTAAATGGTATTGATTATAGTTATAATATGCCTTATCTGACAGAATGGACAGATGTCAGCTTTGGTGTGTTCCGCCTGAAAGCTGGTGTGAATGAACTCACACTCAAGCCGATTTATGGCTATGCAGCTTATGACACAGTGACAATTCAGGAAGCTGTTTTCCCGGAACTCAAAGGCACAGCCGAACCCTGTGACCCGAAAGCCACTCCCGAAGCAAAATCACTTCTGAAATATCTGAATTCTGTTTACGGAAAGAATACACTTTCCGGTCAGCAGGAAATTTACGGCGGCGGACATAATGTCCAGACCTCTATCCGCTATGATGCCTCTACAGATACCTGCGTAGACGGTGACGGAAAAACCTATCAGATTGTAGAAGGCGACTACGGTACAGATGACCAGGGTAATAAATTCCCGTGGCACTGTGTAGATGAAAATGGTTTCGACTATACTTATAATACACAGAATCATAATTATGCTTATAATGACTATGACCAGGAATGCCGCTATCTCTACGAACTGACAGGACATTATCCGGCAATCAGAGGATTTGACTTTAATACACATTCTCCGGGCTTTGCATGGGAAGACGGAGTGACTGACCGTATGATTGACTGGGCAAAGAACAAGAACGGCATCTGCACAGCAAGCTGGCATGTGACTGTTCCGAAAGATATGTCTGAATTTGAAGTCGATGAAAATGGTAATATTACAAAAATTTCCAACGACTGGCAGGCATATACTTATGATACCCAAACCGATTTTGTAACTGCTAACTGTCTGGTAGAAGGCACAAAAGAATATTATTTCTTCCGTGAAGCTATGAAATTATTAGCTGCCGAACTCCAGAAATTACAGGATGCCGGTGTTCCGGTACTGTTCAGACCACTGCACGAAGCCGAGGGCAACTCCGGCGAAAAGCCCGGCGACGGTAAGGGCGCATGGTTCTGGTGGTCAAAAGAGGGCGCAGAAGTTTATCATCAGCTCTGGAAACTGCTGTACACCACCTTGACTGAAGAATATGGTCTGCATAACATTATCTGGGAACAGAATCTTTATGCATGGTCAGAAGCTTCCGCACTCTGGTATACCGGAGACGAATGGGTAGATATTGTCGGCTTCGATAAATATAATACACAGTATAACCGCCATGACGGAAAAACAACAGGACCTAACGAAGATGCAGAAAGTAAAATTTTCTGGTCACAGGTCGGCTATGTAGATAATAAGAAAATGGTTTCCATGCCGGAAAATGACTCCATTCCGAGTCTCGAAAATATGGAAATCGAGAACGCAAAATGGCTTTATTTCTGCACATGGTATGACGGTGAAGCTGGCGCACCACAGTTTATTTCCGGTGCGGAATATCAGAATCCGGAGACACTGAAAACATTATTCAACAGCGATTTCTGCATTACACTTGACGAACTGCCGGAAGACCTGTATACAGGTGCTGGAGAATCCACACCGACAGAAAAAGATTCTGAACCGGAAAATCCGGACGGCTTTACTTATGGTGATGTGGACGAAAGCGGAAAAGTAGATATTCTGGACGTTATTACACTCAACAGAAATTTGCTTGGCAAAGAAAATTTGACTGCATCACAGAAAAAAGCTGCCGATGTGGATAACAGCGGCAAGCCGGATGCAGCGGATTCCCTCAATATCATGAAATTTATTGTCGGACTGACAACACTGCCGGTCGCTTCTTCAAAATAATCTTACAAAAGCCCTGCCATCAAAAGCAGGGCTTTTCCAGAGCGGAAGAAAAAATCCTCACCATTCTGAAAAATATCAGAGAAATGAAATAAACCGTCCGGAAAACCGGACGGTTTTGAATTTATGAGATAAATAAATTATACACCATACTTGGCAGTAGCAACCGGTACGCCAGGACCCATTGTGGAAGTCACTGTGCAGGACTTCAGATAAGTGCCCTTTGCAGCAGCCGGCTTTGCCTTAACAACTGCTTCCAGCAGAGTGGAAAGGTTCTGGTCAAGCTTTTCAGCACCAAAAGAAGCCTTGCCAATCGGACAGTGAATAATATTGGTCTTGTCCAGACGGTATTCAATCTTACCAGCCTTAGCTTCTGTAATAGCCTTAGCAACGTCAGGTGTGACTGTACCTGCCTTCGGGTTCGGCATCAAGCCTCTCGGACCGAGTACACGACCCAGACGACCTACCAGACCCATCATATCAGGGGAAGCAACAACAACGTCAAATTCCATCCAGTTTTCCTTCATGATTTTGTCTACTAAGTCCTGACCGCCTACATAATCTGCACCAGCAGCCTGAGCAGCTTCGTATTTGTCTTCTTTGCAGAATACGCATACTCTTACTTTTTTACCAGTACCGTTGGGCAGAACAACCGCACCACGAACCTGCTGGTCAGCATGACGGGAGTCAACACCTAAACGGATATGAACTTCTACAGTTTCATCAAATTTTGCCTTGGCATTCTTGCAGACTAAATCCAGAGCTTCTGTGGACTCATAGAGCTTGTCAGCTTCAATTGCCTTACGGCTGTCAACATACTTTTTGCCGTGTTTCATAATATAAAATCCTCCTGTTAGTGGTAATACCGGACTGCTGAACCGCAAATCCGGCTGGCGGAAAGAGAAGATTTCCTCCCACTTATGATTAAAACTCTGTTGAAATTAGTCTTTTACAACAACACCCATAGAACGTGCAGTACCAGCAATCATGCTCATAGCAGCTTCAATAGAACCAGCATTGAGGTCTTTCATCTTGGTTTCTGCAATGGTCTTTACCTGTTCTTTGGTAATTGTTGCAACTTTGGTCTTGTTCGGAACACCAGAGCCGCTTTCAATGCCACATGCCTTCTTGATAAGAACAGCAGCGGGCGGAGTCTTGGTGATGAAAGAGAAAGAACGGTCTGCATAAACTGTGATAACTACCGGAATAATCATGCCGATGTCATTCTTTGTTCTTTCATTGAATTCCTTTGTAAATGCCATGATATTAACACCGTGCTGACCCAGTGCAGGACCAACCGGCGGAGCAGGTGTTGCTTTTCCTGCCGGAATTTGCAGCTTGATATAGCCTGTTACTTTCTGTGCCATAATAAACCTCCAAATTTGTGGTAAGGCGGGCTGAAAAAGCCCTCCCACTGTGAAAGCTTTTTCAGCTTTCAGGATTTTCTTCTTGAATTAATCATCAAGCTTGACAGCCTGATGCAGTGCAATGGTAGTCGGCGTTTCACGTCCGAACATGCTGACAAGAACTTCTACCTGTTCGTTTTCAAGGTCAATGTTCTTGACAATGCCTGTGAAACCATCCATATTTGTACCTGTTACACGGATTGTATCGCCAACCTGATAGTTCACTTCGATAGTCGGCTTGGAATTGATGCCCATAGCAGCGACTTCCCTGTCAGAAAGAGGAGTCGGCTTAGAACCAGGACCTACGAAACCAGTCACACCACGGGTATTGCGTACAACAGCCCAGGAATCGTCAGTATAAATCATCTTGACCAGTACATAACCGGGGAAGACTTTTCTTTCAAATTCCTTTTTCTTTCCGTCAACGATTTCGGTAACATGTTCTGTCGGGACTTGAATTTCCTGAATCTGTTCATGCAGTTTGCGGTTTTCGACAACTTTTTCGATATTCTGGACAACTTTGTTTTCATATCCGGAATAGGTATGAATGACATACCATTTTGCAGTCTGAGACATGACAAGACCTCCCTTTCAAAACATATTAAGATTTCTGTGCCAGACCAAGCAGGAACTTCATCAGTTCGAGCAGACCTGTATCGAGCAGTCCGACAAAAAGGCTGGAAATGACAATCGTACCAAGAACAATACCAGAATTAATCATGACAGTTTGTCTGGTAGGCCATGTGACCATTTTGAACTCACGTTTCAGGTCAGCGAACCATTTGCCAATACCGCCGGATTTTTTCTTTTCGTCTTTTTTATCAGACTTTTCAGCTTTGGCTTTTTTTTCTTTTTTGGTTTCTTTTTCTTCAGAAACTTCGGTCAGAGCGTCTTTTTTTTCTTTCGCCATGCGCTGTTCCCTCCGTTACTTCGTTTCTTTATGCAGTGTGTGCTTGCGGCAGAACTTGCAGTGTTTGTTCATTTCGAGACGGTCAGGGTCGTTCTTCTTGTTTTTCTTTGTCACATAGTTGCGACGCT
Source organism: Ruminococcus sp. UBA7014 (assembly GCA_002449575.1). Classification (GTDB taxonomy): domain Bacteria; phylum Bacillota; class Clostridia; order Oscillospirales; family Ruminococcaceae; genus UBA3855. The sequence continues at coordinate 9,701 of DJXC01000106.1, read as the reverse complement.
TGCATTCTGTGCAAGCCAGTGTTACTTTCACTCTCATGTTGCGGCACCTCCTGATAGAATAGCTTTTATCCGACTTATCCGGACGAGTTTTAGCTTTTTGCCTCCCTCACTTGACAGAGATAAAAAAAGCACATAAAAAATACCCCTGCAAAGAGGTATTTTTATTATAGCATATTGATTTTTATTTGTCAAGAGGTTTTCGGAATTTTTTTGCATAAAAATCCATAGGATAATCAGAGACTGCTGCCCTGTGCCAGGCTGGAATAATAATTGCTGAGTGACTGTGCAGAATCTGCAATAATTTGATTTGCCTGAGCAATTCTTGCCTGATTAGCATAGATACCTTGAGCAGCTTCTTCGGCGGCGAAACGGGCATGGTTCAAAGCTTTCTGAAGCTGTTCAGTCTGACCGGAATCAGAAAGCATTTCGGCAGTTTTCAGATGTGCAATACTCCGGATAGCATGTAATTCATCTTTAAAGATACCTTCCGGCTTGATATTTTCCAGAAGCTGTGCATATTTCTGGTCAGTGAGGAGCTTTTTTGCATCTCGGAGTGTCTGAAAATCCGGCACTTCGGAACTTTCTTCCCACGAATCTGAAAGCAGTTTATCCATAGAAATATCCAGAATATTGGAGAGATATTCCAGTGTTTTCATAGAAGGAGTAGCACTGCCGCTTTCAATCAGACTGAGCATATTTCTGGTGATAAAATTTCCGGCAACTTCACTCTGTGTCATTTTTTTGGAGAGTCTGGCGGTTTTGAGTCTTTTCCCTAATTCTGTGTTGTCCATAAAATCCTTCCTTTCATAATCTGAATTTCTTTCATGTAAATCATGTTTACTTTGTTTTTTATATCATAGCACAAAACAAGAAAAAATGCAAGAGTTTTTTGTAATTTTTTTAGAAAAAATACTTGACAAAATGCAAAAACTGTGATATGATAATTTCAGTAAATAAAATTTACATGAAAGAAGGTTTTTTTATGCAGGCTTGGTGGGAAAGTTTAACACAGATTCTCCGGATTCTGTACTGTATTGCAATACCGTCAACTTTGGTTCTGCTGTTGCAGACACTTCTCGCCATGATGGGCGGTCATCATGATGCCGGAGTGGAATTTTCGGATACTTCTGGAATAGATGATTTGAATCTGGATTTAGACGGTGACGGTATCCCGGATATTGATGCGGCGGATGTTCATATTGGTTCGGACGGAAGCAATCCGGCAGATTTCGGAACGCTGAAATTATTATCATTGCAGACCGTTGTTACATTTTTGGCAGTATTCGGCTGGGTGTCGATTATCTGCATCAGCTCTGGTTTAACGAATGTTATCGGCATGGCAATTGGTGCAGTGTGCGGATTAGCTATGATGTTGATTGTGGCGAAAATGGTGCAGGCAACAGCAAAGCTTGCTGAAAACGGAACACTGAATTTAAAAAATGCTATCGGCGAAAATGCGACAGTATATATTCCAATTCCGCCGAAAAATCAGGGAACAGGAAAAGTCACCATGCAGGTACAAGGCAGATTTTGTGAATTAGATGCTGTCAATGCCGGAGAACAGTTCTTGCCAACTGGTGCGCAGGTACTTGTTTCTGATGTGGTAGGAGACACGCTCGTCGTGGAGGAATGCTGATACTGTATAGTGATACTTGCAAACGAGGTAAACGGACATGAAAACACGCAGAAAAACCCATCCGGTTGTGAAAGTTTTATCGTTGCTGATACCCATCTTATTGATAGCTTTGTTTTCTGTGGTGAAAGACATTGCCGGTTTCCGGGTTGGTTCAGATACCGACTTCGGCGCAGTCTACAAGATGAACTATCAGGGACAGACGCTCTATCACTGGTATATTTTCAACGAAGACGGAACAGTCAGAGATGATGATTTTACCACTGCTGAACCATATATCTGGCAGGACGGAAACAGAGTTTCTCTCATCTTGCAGGAACATGAGGGGCTGGACTATAAAACATTGTACTTTCAGAATGCAGAATTTCTGAATTATTATCTTGATAATGAAGAATTTGATACAGTTCCGCAGGAAGTACCGGAAATTTCCAGAAAACTGAAACTGAAATCTCAGAAAATTGAAAAAATAACATCTGGTTCAGAGTATGTAAAGCTATATCGGCTGACTGTTCCGGAAGTACAGGAGGATTTGTATCTATGGGCAGTCAATGATGCATGGGACGAAGAAATATGGAGTGATATCAGCAAAACAAAGCCGGAAGTCATTTCGGAAAATGATGAAATCAGGCTGTTTTATACAGAACGGGACGAAAATCAGGAATCTTTGAGGATATTCAATCCGCAGGAAAGCTGGTGTTCTCATGATTATCATACAGAAGAAAACAGAACTGTTTTTATCGAACAGGCATTTGAAGGTTTCAATTTCTATCAGATAAGTTATGATAATCTGTCAGCGGATACAGAACATTTTGTGAATCAGACTGCATGTGACAAAATCCGCTCAATAGATGATGCATATTTTCGGGCGAAGAATGAAGTCAAAATTCCTTATTCTGAAGCAACATTCCGTTCTGATTTTGTTATCGGTGAAGATGATGTAAATTTTCGGTTCTGGGAAGTGACCTTTTCACAGATGGATAATCCGGACGGCGAAACACAGACAGTCTATCTTGATGGTGATGGAAAAACAGTTCTGATTCTGGACGGAAAGCCTTATACAGTGTAAGGAGTGAAAAAATTATGTATCATCATTCATCAATTCCGCCTATTGTGACCCTTGTGATATTGCTTCTGATGATGCTTGACACACGGATTCTGGGAGCAGTAATTTGTATTCCGGTAGGGGCTTTAATGCTCAGTCAGTGCCATAAAGTAACCCCGGAAGAGATGGAAAAATATGACCCGGTTGCCATCATTGGCGGAGTGGGAATGTTGTTTTTTGGTATTTGTATTATCATAAACTATTTTTTTATTAAGTAAGGAGAATTATTATGGAAAACTTTGGTGTAGTACTTGTCATTTGTGTAATTGTGGTGATTTTATTCGCCAGCTTGATTGCGATTCTGTCACGTTACAGAAAATGCCCGTCTGATAAGATTCTGGTTATCTATGGTAAAGTTGGTACAGATGAATTTGGTCAGCCACGCAGTGCAAAATGTATTCACGGCGGTGCAGCATTTATTGTTCCGGTAATCCAGTCTTATCAGTATTTGGATTTGACCCCGATTTCCATGAACGTTGACTTGAAAAATGCACTTTCCAAGCAGAATATTAGAATCAACGTGCCGTCAAGATTTACTGTTGGTATTTCTACCGAACCGGGTGTCATGCAGAATGCTGCAGAACGTCTGCTGGGACTGAAACTGATTGAAATTCAGGAACTTGCAAGAGATATTATTTTCGGTCAGCTGCGACTGATTATTGCTACTATGGACATTGAAGAAATCAACGCTGACAGAGATAAATTCTTAGTTGCAATTTCCAAGAATGTTGAAATCGAACTGAAAAAAATCGGTCTGCGTTTGATTAACGTCAATGTAACAGATATTACAGATGAATCCGGTTACTTAGAGGCACTCGGTAAAGAAGCCGCTGCAAAGGCTGTCAACGATGCGAAAAAGAGCGTGGCTGAAAAGAATCGTGATGGTGAAATCGGTCAGGCAAATGCACAGCAGGAACAGCGTGTACAGGTATCTGCTGCAAATGCTGCCGCTATCGAAGGCGAAAACAAAGCAAAAGTTGCCGTTGCACAGTCCGAAGCTGTTCGCCGTGAACGTGAAGCCGAAGCACTCCGTCAGGCAACCGCTGCCGAAGCTGTACAGTCAGCTAAGGCAAAACAGGAAGCCTATGCAGCACAGCAGGAAGCAGAAATGACCCGTGCTGAACTCGAAAAAGCTACCCAGAAAGCCGATGTCATTGTTAAGGCAGAAATCGCTAAGGAACAGGCAGAAATCGCCGCCGAAGCCGAAGCCGAAGTTACCAGAAGAAAAGCCCGTGGTGAAGCAGATGCTATCTTTGCAAAGATGCAGGCAGAAGCAAAAGGTCAGCAGGAAATTCTGACTCGTCAGGCGGAAGGTATGAAAAAAATTGTCGAAGCCGCTAATGGTGATGCCAATGCCGCTGTAAAACTCCTGATTGCAGAAAAGATTGAAGATTTGGTATCTATTCAGGTAGAAGCTATCAAGAATATTAAGATTGATAAAATTACTGTCTGGGATTCCGGCAAGGGTGCAGATGGCAAAACCTCTACAGCAGATTTTATTTCTGGTATGATGCAGTCTGTACCGCCTCTGAATGAACTGTTCAGACAGGCAGGAATGGAACTGCCTGACCTGCTCGGCAAACAGCACCCGGAAACGGAAAGCGTTGAAAATCCGGCTGTTTCTGATGAAATTGCCGAAGAAGAAACAGAAGAAACTTCCGTACAGGAAGAAACTGTACAGCCGGAAGTTTCCGAATGGGGACAGCGTATTCAGGAAGAGACAGAAGCAAGAAATCGTTCCAGAGTGAATTATAATATTCTTCCCAAAGATGACGGAATCAATCTGGAAGATTTGACATGAAAAAATTAATCGTTCTGGTGTGTGCATGCTCTGTTCTGTTGAGTACAGCGGCTTGCAGAACAAAGCCGTCTGAAATAATTCCGGAAACTGTTATAGAAACAGAGTCCGTTGCCGAAATCGTTGAAACTATTCAGGAGACAGTTTCTGCACCTTATATTAAACCAGTGACTGCTGATGAGGAATCACTTTCCGCTGTCGAAAAACAGATGCAGGCTGTCAGAAATCAGGATTTTGAAGTATTCAAGGGGTTGTTTGATATGGAACGGCTTCAGAGAATACTGGCAGGCACACAGCAGACAGAATTTGCTGATACTTCTATTACAGAAGAAGTATTAGCAGAAACGTTTCAAAGTGAGGCTTATCAGGAAGCCGGAGAAATCCTGCAAAATTTGAATCTTTCTGAAATTTCTCTGACAGATTTCAGGATGATTTCTGTAAAATCTCTTGATAACAGCAGTACCGTATCAAAATATACTGCCAGAATCGAAGATACAGAATATGTTGCAGATTTTGAGATTCTATTTTGCAATCAGGAAACAGAAGTAATTTTCTCCGGAATTGCAAAGGCAGAATTATATTCCGGTTTGTATGATTTTGACTGATTCTATTATGCTGTAAAAAGGCTCTGCAAACAGTTGATGCTGTTTGCAGAGTTTTTGTCTGTGTCAGAACATATCATGTAAAGCAGTTGTCATGACATGCAGCCTTTCAGGAAAGTAGTAATTTTTTCAGCAGGATAAAATCATAGATATTGATAAGATTATCTTCTGACAGGTCAGCAGCATTCCCGTTTTGCAGTTTTTCCTTGCCGAGGAGATATTTCTGTAATTGAATCACATCCAGAATACTGCAAACGCCGTCCTGATTCACATCACCTTTGACGGAAGTATTTCCGGAATCGGCAGTATAGACATTCTGATACATCGTTTCCGCCCAGATACGGCGCATTTCTTCATAGCCTTCACTGTTGGGGTGAACACCATCAGAACTTAAATATTCCGGATGTTCCTGCATGATAGTGTTAAAGTCAGGACCTTTGATGACTTCCGGAAATTCTTCATAGATTCTGTCAATCATAGCATTGTAGTCGTCAAGATAATTAGCAACGCCGGGTTCTTCTGCATGAGGGATTTTCGGCAGAACCGGAATTTTTCCGGCATTGAGTACTTTCTGAATCATAGCAACCGTATTTTCATAATATTTCTGTGCGCCGGACTGATTGCCCCAAGCATCGTTAGTACCGTAAGCAATGCTGACATATCTGCCCGGAAAGACCGAAAGCCATCTGTCGATATTGTTCAAACCGTCTGTGCTGGTGATACCGCCAATACCGCCGTTTTCCTGAATGGGAAAATAGTTTGCATCCAGTCTGTTGATATAAGTTGCAAAACCTGTTCCGAAGCAGTTATTCATGCCGCCGGCGGTGATAGAATCGCCATAGAAAATCCAGCTGTCTGTGACACCGTCCGAAACGTCATGAATATCAAAATTGACCATACAACTGCCTTCTGTTTTCTCATCGACTCCGGTGATATGCAGGCGAATCCAGTTATAGCCCTCAAAATTGACAATATGCTGACGGGAACTGAGGGTATTTCCGGTAACAGTTTCGACAATTTCCCAGCCATTTTCAGGATAGTCGCCGCCGGGAGCAGCGTTGATTTCGATAGTATAGTCAGAAGGTTCTTGATTCCGGTTGATATACAGACCAATAACATCATAAGCACTGGTATTATACCAGACAGCATCAATCATTTTCCGGTTTTCTTCAGGAATGCCGGAGAGGTCATAAGCTAAATAATCATCAGGCGCAGCCCCCTGCCAGAATGAGAAATAATGCTCATCATTTCCGGCAGTTGCAGTAGCCGGATTTGTTCCGGAATATGCCGGACAGTTCCGGCTGATAACAGGATTCGGCTTGACGGCAGCGGAAGCGGGCAGACTCATCGGCAGAGCGGCAATCATCAGACCGCTTGTCATGACAGCTAACATTTTCTTTTTCATACAAAATTCCCCTTTAATAAATTGATTTTCAATTCTGAAAGCAATCAGAATTTATTTTTTCAGTAAAGCTTTTTTCATGAAAATCCAGTCATAGATATTGACGATATTATCATGATTGACATCGGAAGCGGACGGATTTGCCATAGACTTTCCGGAGAGAAGCCATTTCTGGAGGGCGATAACATCAAGCAGATTGAAATTGCCGTCATTGGTGACATCCATTTCAATTTCAGAAACTTCCGGTGCAGGATAGCCGTAGAAAGCCAGTTCGTTGAAATCTCCGCCGCCCTTGACGATTCTGAGCGTATCGACTGGAATACTGTCGGCAGTCAGTTCGATATTTCTGGACATGTAAGAGCCTAAATCATTCGACCAGAGAAGTGTGTTGGTAGCATCATCATAGATTTCAATACTGCCTGTGCCGAACGTATCGAAAATACCGAATCCGGTAAGGATATATTTTTTATCAAACTTGACAATTCCGGTAATATTGGAAGCATTGACATTTGTTTCCGGAGTTTTGAGCGTGCCTGTATCGCTGTAGACAAATTCCGGCATAGAGTCAGGTTCATCGAACATTCGTTTAAACTGGTCAGGTTTATTTTCGTCTGTGACTTCAAGAGAAGCCGGAGCGATATATTTTCCCTTGCCGTTGATGATGTTCTGTGCTGAACCGGAGAATCTGACGAATACAGGAGTTTCAGAGACATCAAGTAAAATTTTCTGATTGTCGATTTTTAATTCAGAAGTGACCCCCTCTGCATAAGTGCCTAACTCTGTTTGATAGGCATAACCGGAAGTTCCGGCGGAAAGCGCATAATTTTGAATTATCTTATCTTCGGAAGTAGGCGACCAGAGACAATGAATTTCATCACCTGTGATTCTGTCACTGAAAACATAATCTTTTACGGTATCTGTAGAATTATCTTTGATAAAATCGGCATTTTTGAGTATAGCTGTCATACCGGCAGTATAGTACCATGCAAGTTTTTTACTCCATTCACCTTTTCCGGTAGTCAGACCGGAATTATAATAGACACCTTCGCCTTCGTCACGGAGCTGAAATTTTGTCATTCTGTCCACACCTGCGCCAATGCTCATCAGGTAAGTTCTTGCAACTCTCTGAGCGTATCTTAACTGATACAAATCATTATCATGATTGTCTGTGCCTTCGACTTCACAGTCAGTCATAGGGACTTCAAATTCAGAAATCCAGAGTTCAGTACCGGGTGCATTTTTGTCAATCCAGTGCTGAATTTGTCTGACTCTTTCTGTAAAACTGGAATCTTCAGGGTTATAAGTGTCTGGACCCATATGGATATTGATAATATCCACAGCAAATTTTTTATCTGTTCTGTGATAACTGAACCAGAGTTTCATTTCATCAAGATATTCAAGGAAAGAAGCAGTATTTAACATGCCGCCCATAGCAAGTTTAAAATCAGGGTCAGCAGTCTTGACACCGGCATTGGGAATAGTACCTTCGTGACCGTCATAATCAGCGGAACACATAGCAGCCAATTCATAAGGGGAGAAGAAGTTCGCTTTTCCGCTCCATGTTTTATTAGGCTCATTGGAATTTTCGAGAGCGTTCAGAAGATTCAGACCTGTTTTTATTTCAGAATTATCAGAAACATGCAGAGTAGAAATATCAATATCCTGATGATTGCCGTAACGTGCAGCAATCTGATAGAACGCCTGTGCATGAAGGGCATAGCTTGCCGGGTCGAGGGTATCTGCACCGGACGGAACAGGAATTTCAGGCGGCTTTTCTCCGGAAATATAAGTACTGCCGGCTTGGAAGCAGGGAATCACGCTGATATTCTGTGCTTTGAGGGCTGAATAATAACTGTCCATATCGCCCCATGTTCCCTGCGTGAATTTCACTTTTCCATTATCGTCATAGAGCCAGTTGAAATTATGATATTCCCGGATATTGCCGCCAGCCATCATGGCGGACATAGGGTCATCAATGAAAGCATTGAAGCCGATTCGCTGTCCGGCGGACAGATTTGTTTTCGGAAGGGCGGCAGGAGAGGGGGCAGTATCCGCTCGCTGACTGTCAGATAATGCAGAAACCTGATAGCCATAGATTGCTAATTCACTCACACCACTGTCACCGCAGGGAGTAGTAAATCTTAAATATCTGGTTTCACGGGGATTTTCAAAAGTAAGTCCCCGCCATGCGATATACCAGTCAGTCTCAAAGCTGCCGATTTCGTTCCAGTTGAAAGGTTCTCCGTCCTGAACTGTCCACGTCTGTACACCGTTAGTATCTAAAAAACAGATACCCGTGATAACATAATTTGCGCCGAGGTCGATAAAGAAAGTATCTTCTCCGAATTCTGACTGAAGATTTGGTTTCCAGTTTTTATTTTTAGTGGTTTTTTCCCAGAGTTCAGGAGAAACGCTTGTATTTTCGGGAGATTCCGGCGCATAATCCGGCTCATCAAAAAGAACATCAGCAGAATTGAGATAATCTGCGCCGAGATAAACCAGATTTTCATCATAGATTTGAAATTTGGAAGAATCCAGCTTTCCGGAATTTTCCGCCTTTGTGGGAATGGCTGCCGGAACAGCTTCTGCTGATAACAGGAATGCGGTCAGAAATGCTGTTGTTTTTTTGATTTTGGACATCATAAATAGAAACCTCCGTTCTGAATTATCATGATTTTAAAATATTATTGCATAGATTGATAAACAATTTCAGATGCCTTAGCGATAGCTTTTCTTGCTTCTGCACTGTCACTGAGATTGTTAGTAATGACACACATAAAGTAAACACCAGATTCTGCATAGACAATAGCAGCATCATTTTCCACATGAGAAAGCGAACCGGTTTTGTTTGCCACAATAGTATCATCCGGAATTCCGGCAGGAATTTTGCTGCGAAGTGTTTGATTTTTCATAAAGCCGATAATCTGCTGAGAACCTTCCAGGGTATTTTGATAACAGGCTTTCAGAAAATTACAGCAGTCTGCTGTAGTTGTATAATTTTCTTTGCCGTTAGAAACAAGCATCAGTCTGTTGATTTGCGAATCATAAAAGCCGTGTGCCTGACAGAAAGCATTAATCAAATTCATACCTTCATCAGGGTCACCATTACCGAGCCTTGTGACAAGTGTATTGCAGGCATCATTATCGCTTTCAGAAATCATAAT
>DJXC01000078.1 GCA_002449575.1 Ruminococcus sp. UBA7014 | reverse complement strand
GCATGAGGTCAGGTGCAAAGCCGCTACCAGCTCCTACAGATAACGGCTATTTTCCGACTTATCTTTCAGAAGATGTTCCAGCTTTTGTCGGCGTTCTAACTGAAAATTCCTCTGTCAGAATCCTTGAAACTGCTGCTCATGCTGATTTGTTTGGCTTGCAAATCCCTTTAAAGCTCGAAACTTCCGGCGGTAAGCTGGTTGAAAAACTCATTCCGACTGCTGGACTGCTCTCTACAGGCGGTATCAGTATCGGCGGCACAAGTATTGATTTTTCAGATTATCGCTACTATAAAGGCTCTTTTATTCGGAAATCTGTGATTTTTTCTTCAAATGCAAGCTTTTTTGTTAGAATATGGGGAAACAAAAGCAGCTGTTCTTATCTGCTGAAACAGAACGGCGGTCTCAGAGGATGGGACACATCTCATAACGATTTACGGGCAGAATGTCAGCTTGTTTTTGGTCTGAATCTGTTTGAAATTGAAATCAGGCAGGGTGAGAACTTAAAGCCAGTTATTTTCCAGTTCTCCGTTTACAGACAGGCGGTGCAGTCATGACGATTTTTGAACGAATTCAGGCGATTCTGACCTTCCGGAATGGAACAATTGTGAATTTGGATGAATCTTCCATTATTTCTGCTTCTATCAAAAGGCAGTGCTGCTCTGACGAAAAGTTTGAAATCGGCGGTGTCTATGCGGCTTCGCTCTCCATGAAATGCCGTGTTTCCGGTACAAACTCTTTCAGAATCAGAGGCGCAAAACTTGTTGTCTCTACAAAATTTGAAGGTGTGGAAAATGATTTTATCCCCGTCGGTACGTTCTGGATTACGGATGCGCAGAGAACCGGAGAAATCTACGCCATTACCGCTCTGGATAATGTTTCATGGCTGGATACTGATAATTATACCATTGCAGGAGAAACAGCATGGAGAAATTTCACAAAGTATTTCAGAGAAATTATTAATTCAAAAAAGTTTTTCTTCGAGCCGCATGAAGTGTTATACTGGATGACGGAAGAAGTCAGCTCCATTGCAGGACGGATAACAGGACTGGGGGATTTTCTGAAATGGGGACATTATGTGGAAGGAAATAACGACTATTACTGCAATCACTATGACCTTGATAGCCACCTGAATGAATATGCCTTATACATGGAATCTGACCGGTATTTCTCCGGTACGCCCATGGACTTGTACAGAAAAATCTCTGAAATTGTCGGCGGCTTTATTTATGCAAGACCGGAAGACGGCTGGCTGACTTTAGGACAGTTCGGACAGAAAGAATTTTATTCTAAAGATGGTCTTGTCAGTGAAGGCACTGTTCAAATTTATCCTGAACACATAGAACAGGATTCTTTTGAATTTTCTGACTTCTATTTGCAGGTTTACCAGATTACCGCAAGAAATAACTACAGGGAAAATAATAACGCCGGCTATCCGGTCAACAGCCGGTATCACTATCCAGGCGGATGGGACGCTGTACCGCTGGAAGCGTGCTCTCCTTATGAATTCACAATTGAAAATAACCCGTTCGTAGACGGTTATGTCAGCTATCATATTATCGGGGATGCTGCTTCCACAACGCATCATGAAGACAATCTCTTTGCATTCTGCAAGACGCTTTTCTTTTACCTGAATGACCGTGAAAACCGTCCCCTCGTGCCGTTCCGCTGTAAAGTCCACAAGCCGGAACGCTATCAGCTCGGGCAGAGAATTCAGTTTTATGATGAAAATGATATTGTTGTCTGTGACAGCGTGATTACTTCTATTCAGTGGACGTTCAGAGGCGGAACATGGCTTTCCTGTGCCGGAAAAGATGAACGTGTGCTTTCCGGATGCACCAGACTTTCAAAAGCTGACAAATCTATCCGTGCTGTCAATGCAGGCTATTTTTATGAAAAAGGCTGGTGATTTTATGGAAAAAATTAAATTTTATGAAGAAATCTCTCCGATGGAATGTATGCAAGGCGACACGCTTCCGGAATTCTATATACCCGTAGAAAATGCCGAAAACTGCTCTATGTGCATGATTCTTGAAAATACAGCATTTCCCGGCAGCCGGGTGCTTCAAAGAGCATGTGAGAAAGCTGTTGAGGAAGATACTGTGACTTTCTCCGTTCAGCTCACTAGTGAAGATACCAAAAATTTAGCTGGGATGTACCGCATGACATTCTGGCTGACAGACGAAAACAATCTGACTTATGTCAAGCTGACCGGCACACTTACTGTTGTACAAATCACTCAGAAAGGAGAATCTGCATGAAATATACAGGCACAGGCACACAGGCTGACCCATATGTACCCACAGATATAACAGGCTTCATTTACTGTGTTGCACAGACAGGGGCTTATGTGAAACTGGTTTCTGACATCCATGCAGGAAATGACCCTGATTATTCCGGTCAAATTTCCGCAATAAACTGTAACTGTCAGGAAGTGTCCGCTGACAGTTTAACAGAAATTGAGGGCGTTACCGTCTACGATACCGATTTTATGACCCACAGCAGCTCTGCATCAAATCGTTTCAAAAATCTGTATTTTAAAAACTGCGAACATGCCATTTCAGGTTCTGGAGAAAGCTATTTTCTTAATGTTGGAAGTAAAAGCTATTATCCTAAATTTGAAGACTGTCAGTTTTCTGTGCGTGCTGTCTATGACGGGGCAAAAACGTACCATTTTAACACAGGAACTACTTCACTCGTAAGATGCGCCGTTGATTTTACTTCTGAAATCAACACGCTGGAAAGTTCCGCCTTTTTCTGCCTTGGGAAAGTTTCTTACTCCAATTTTGTTATCCGGAATGCTGTAAAAGGCGGTGTGCGCTTCGCTAACTTGGAAAAATCAGCGGTGATTCTCGAAAATTTTCAAACCACACAATATGGGCTTGATTTGTGCACCGATGCTGTGTTTTCTTATTTTGCGCTGGTTAATCCGAAATTTGGTACTAGCATGTGCGATATTCGTGGTACTAGCGGCAATCTCGCTCTGGTTGCTCTGGAAAATCCAACCGGATTTTATTCTGTTGTTTCTCCCTTTATTTCCGTCACGCCGGAACAGCTTAAAGATAAAGACTATCTGACCAGCATCGGCTTTTTGCCTTGAAAGGAGTTTCTATGTCTTGGAATTCTGAAACATGGGCGCAGGATGATGATAAAAATTTTTGTTTTCCGTTTATTCAGGACAGCGGACTTGCGTCACAGGCTGATTTTTCACATTCAAAAACTATCTGGACTTTCTCAAATGTGAATTTTCAGTTTCCTTATGTCTGCACTCCCGTACCGCAGGCGGATTTCTCTAACAGCAAAACAATCTGGAAATTTTACTCAAGTGTCAATTTTGGATTTCCGTTCATTGTCACGGCAGAGAAAATTCCGCAGGATACACCTTCTTTTCCCATTTTCAGCAGTTTTTCTTTCTCCGGAATCGGTGCGGACTTCAAAACAGCTTCCGGAACTTCTGCTGTTTCTCTTCCGGAAGAAATCTGTTTTAGATTTCAGAAGCCTAATGCTCTCAGCTTCCAGTTTCCCAAAAAGCAAGAGGTGATTCTATGATTCAAAATATTTTAATTACTGTCCTGACTTCCAGCGGCATTATCGGCATTTTTACACAGTTTCTGCTAAATCGCCTTAAAGCTGCTGAACAGAAACAAAATGCCCTCGAATTAGGCGTTCAGGCTCTGCTGAGAGACAGACTGATTTATCAGTATGAAAAATATAAAGCCCGTGGCTATGCGCCTATCTATGCCAAAGAGAACTTTGAAAATCTCTATGAACAATATCATAAACTCGGTGCAAACGGTGTGATGGATTCCATTCATGAAGAGTTTAAAAATCTTCCCTCCGGAGGTGAAGGCACATGAAAAACTGGCTCAGAAGAGCATTGAGAACGGCTTTGCAGTCTGCTGTCGGCTATATCGCTGTAGCAATGCCGTCAATCGACTGGGGTGCAGATAAGAGCGTTTTAAAGCCTGTTCTGATTGGCATCGGCGTTTCTGCTGTTTCCGCTGGATTGGCTGCTGCTATGAATTTAGAAGAAGGTGGGTAAAGTGTATGAGCTGATTGGAAAATATAAGCTAAAAAACGTTGTGAACGCTTCCGGCGAATTGATGGCACTTCTGCGAGTGCATCTTGTTTGCGATTTCGAGGCAGATATTCCAGAACCGCTTCCACACTGGGCTTCCGGTTCAGTCTGCGAAGTCCTTGAAGATGACAGAAAAATTTATAAGCTGTCTAATAATCGTGAATGGATAGAAGTAAGCGTTTCAAGTCATGACGATGAT
>DJXC01000235.1 GCA_002449575.1 Ruminococcus sp. UBA7014 | reverse complement strand
GAAATTTTTTGAAATCAAGTTCCGGCATAACAGAATTGTGAAAGAAACCAGTTATACCAGCAGGAAGAATCATAAAGTTTCACACTCCTGAAATGTTCCATGTGGAACATGATTATTTATGTTGTGTCAGCCAGATAAGCAAAACAGAGACATCTGCCGGAGAAACACCGGAAATTCTGGAAGCCTGACCGATGCTGACAGGCTGATGCTTGTTTAATTTTTCAATCGCTTCAAGGCGCAGACCATGAATTTCATGATAGTCAAAATTCTGAGGTAGTTTCTTTTGTTCAAGATTCTGGGCTTTTTGAATCATTTCATACTGCCTGTTGATATAGCCTTCATACTTGATTTGAATTTCGACTTGTTCACGGATTTCGGCAGAAAGCCGAGGACGTTCAGAATCAAAAGGCGCAAGAATATCATAACCAAGCTGCGGACGGCGGATAAGGTCAGCGACTTTACAGCCGGTAGAAAGCGGAGCAGTGCCGGAATTTTCCAGAAATTGGTTAATTGCAGAAGAAGGGGCAAGGTTTGTCTTTTTGACTCTTTCGATTTCGGTTTTGACAAGTTCGTATTTATCAAGCATTTTCTGATATTTCGCATCTGAAATAAGACCAAGCTTATGACCAATAGGCATCATGCGGAAATCAGCGTTATCTTGTCTTAACACTAATCTGTATTCGCTTCTGGAAGTCATCATTCTGTAAGGGTCACTGCACCCCTTGCAGACAAGGTCATCAATCAAAGTGCCGATATAAGAGCCGGAACGTTCAAGAATTAACTGTTCTTTCCCCTGAACAAAGAGAGCAGCATTGATACCGGCAACAAGCCCCTGCGCAGCAGCTTCTTCATAACCGGAACTGCCATTGAACTGACCAGCCCCAAAAAGACCAGAAACCGCTTTTGTTTCAAGAGTCGGTTTCAAAGCAGTAGGGTCAACACAGTCATATTCAATAGCGTAAGCCGGACGCAGAATTTCAACATGTGCAAGCCCTTTGATAGTACGGAGAAAAGCAAGTTGAACGTCTTCCGGAAGAGAAGAGGACATGCCTTGCAGATAATATTCATCAGTAGAGAGTCCCATAGGTTCAATAAAAAGCTGATGCCGTTCCTTATCAGCAAAACGAACAACTTTGTCTTCAATAGAGGGACAATAACGTGGGCCAACCCCTTCAATTTGACCTGCATAAAGCGGAGAGCGGTGCAGATTGGCTTTAATAACTTCATGCGTTTTGAGATTAGTATAACTGATATAGCAGGAGACTTGATTTTGCATATTGCAATTTTGATTCTCAAAGGAAAAGGGAACAATTTCAGAATCACCATCCTGTTTTTCGAGAATATCAAAGTCAATACTTCTTTTATGAACACGGCAGGGAGTCCCAGTTTTAAATCTTCTGAGAGGAAGATATTGTTTTAAACTTTCAGAGAGGGCATTTGCTGGAAGAGCAGAATCAGGGCCGCTTTCAAAAGAAACCTGTCCGATATGAATTTTGCCTTTGAGATAAGTTCCGGTAGCAATCACAACAGCTTTAGCGTGATAAACTGCTCCTAGTTTAGTAACAATACCAGTAATCTGCTGATTTTCCACAAGAATTTGAGCCGCTTCCCCCTGTTTGATAAATAAGTTTTCCTGTTGTTCACAAACATGTTTCATATGGGAATGATATTTCACACGGTCAGCCTGAACACGGAGACTATGAACAGCAGGACCTTTGCCACGGTTAAGCATCCGGGACTGTAGAAAGCAAGCATCAGCAGCCTTTCCCATTTCTCCGCCAAGGGCATCAATTTCACGGACAAGGTGACCTTTTGCAGTACCACCAATAGAAGGGTTACAGGGCATATTAGCGATTTGGTCAAGGGAGATAGTCATGAGAAGCGTTTTGCAGCCAAGTCTTGCAGAAGCAAGACCTGCTTCGACACCAGCATGACCTGCACCAACGATAATAACATCAAAATCGCCCATTTGATAATTTTGATTCATAAATAAAACACCTTACTTTTTGGATAAGAATAAGAATAAAAAATTATTTACCGACACAGAAACGTGAAAAGACAGTATCAACGACTTTATCGGTAACTTTTTCGCCAGTGAGCTGAAGAAGCGCATCAGCAGCAGCATCAAGGCTGACAGTGACGGCATCAAATGCAAGCCCCATAGAAAGAGCATCAAGAGCTTCCTGAACAGCACAGAGAGCATTTTTGAGACAAATACGCTGACGTTCATTAGCAATCATGCCATCTTCGGCAGGAGTCGCATGACGGTTAGCAAAACGCTGAACAGCGTTCTGAAGTTCGGTAAGGTTATCCTGATTTTTAGCAGAGATTTCCACAGTTTCCACAGGGGAAAAGTGGAAATCTGCTCCGAAATCCGGCAGTGATTTATCAGATTTATTATATACGATAATAGTTTTATCATGTGGAAGTCTTTGGATAAGTAGTTTATCTTCATCAGAGAGGGGCTGACTCATATCGAAAACCGCAAGAACTAAATCCGCCTGTCCGAGACTGGAAAGACTGCGTTCAACCCCAATTTGTTCAACTTTATCCGCAGTATCATGAACCCCGGCAGTATCAGAAAGGCGGAGAATCACATCACCAAGACGGATTTGTTCTTCCACAACATCACGGGTAGTACCAGCAATATCAGTAACGATACTGCGTTCACATCCGCTGAGAGCATTAAAAAGAGTAGATTTGCCGACATTTGGTTTACCAGCAATTACAGTATGCAGCCCTTCACGGAGGATTCTGCCATAGTCATAACTGGACATGAGCTGCTTCATGTCAGATAACAAGTGTTGCATTTTTACTCCTAAGGTATCAGCATCCACACCGGGAATATCTTCGTCAGGGTAATCAGCCCAGACAGCAAGGTCGGAGAGCATTTCTAAAATAAGATTGGAAAACTGAGAAATTTTCCGGAATGTTGCACCATCACGGAGTGTTCTGGCATAACGGACAGCATTCTCACCGGAAGCGGAGATTAAATCTGCAACAGCTTCGGCTTGTGTGAGAGAGAGTTTGCCATTAAGAAACGCACGTTTAGTAAATTCTCCGGCTTCAGCAAGGCGGACATTAATATCTGACAGAATCGTTCGGAGAATTTTTTGAGAAAGGAAACGTCCGCCGTGACAGGAAATTTCAACAACATCTTCACCAGTATAGCTGTGAGGACTACGGAAAACGGTAAGAACAACATCGTCCAGTATTTCCTGATTCTGATTGATAAAATAGCCATAAGAGCAGGTATATCCCTGCATCAGTGAAGGGAGAGAGCCTCTGACAGGCTGAAAGAACTGGTCAGCACAGGAGAAAGCGCACTGCCCGGAAATGCGGATAACCGCCACACCGCCCGTTCCGAGAGGGGTAGCGACAGCGGCAATGGTATCAGTAGAATATTGTTGCATTTTCACTCCTCCAAGAATAAGTAAAGTAAAAAAAGAGGCTGAACGAACCCGTCCAGCCTCCTGAAAATAGATTAGAATTCAATTTTTCCATACAGCCCGGCATTAATATCATCTTCAGGCATAGGGCGTTTATAGTCCTTTTCAAAGCTGGTTTTCATAGAATCCATAGAGATTCTGGTAGGCGGCGCATCAGAAGAACGTTTAGAGCCGTCACGTCTGCTGCGATTTCTGCCATGCTTATCTAATTTTTCGTTTTTATCCCGGAAGTTTCTGCGTTTGCCAGATTTCGGGGGTTTATCGTTAGAAGAAATCACGACTTTACGATAAGGTTCTTCACCGATACTTTTAGAATTCACGCCTTCAATTTCAGCAATTGCAGAATGGATAATACGGCGTTCATAAGGGTTCATAGGTTCGAGAGTAGTAGAACGATGGGACTGGAGAACATTTTTTGCAATTTTAGCAGCGAGTTCTTCGAGTGTTTTTCTGCGGCGTTCACGGTAGTTAGCAGTATTGAGAATAATTCTGTAATATTCTTTATCTGTGCGGTTAGCAGTCATAAAAGTGAGGTACTGGAGGGAATCAAGCGTTTCGCCTCTTTTGCCGATAACAGCACCACTGTTATGGGTTACAATTTCGATAATTGCACTGTCACTGCCGGCATTAACTTGAAGTTCAGCTTTTACACCCATAGCCTCCAGAACAGCAAGAAGATATTCTTTTGCTTTTTCAATTTTAACGAGAGCCGCTTCAGAAGGTTCACCAGTAATTAATTCATCATCAGGCTGAATAGAAGAAGATTTTTCAGTTTCCGGAGCGGATGTTGCAGAATCG
>DJXC01000231.1 GCA_002449575.1 Ruminococcus sp. UBA7014 | reverse complement strand
GAACAGTCACTCTTTCAGCACCCATATGACCAGCCATGCCCTTGCCCTTGTAGATTCTGGACGGAGAAGAACATGCACCCATAGAACCAGCCTGACGATGTACAGGACCAGTACCGTGAGTTTCCTTCAGTCTGTGCTGATTGTGACGCTTGATTGCACCCTGATAGCCTTTACCCTTGCTAGTGCCGCAGACATCTACAATGTCACCGACTGCAAAGACATCCGCCTTGATGAGGCTGCCTGTTTCCAGATTGCAGTCATCGAGCTTGAATTCTTTCAGGTTTTTCTTGTAACCAGCGTTTGCTTTATCAAAATGACCTTTTTCCGGCTTGTTCACTCTGTTTGCCTTCTTGTCGCCAAAGCCGAGCTGAACAGCGTTGTAACCGTCATTTGCTTCTGTTTTGACCTGAACGACCTGACAAGGACCTGCTTCTACAACAGTGACCGGAATCATTTTGCCGTTTTCGTCAAAAATCTGAGTCATACCGACTTTTCTGCCGATAATGCCTTTCTGCATGAAAAATTCCTCCTTATGGTTATTGGTCGGAAGATTCCGACATGACCTGACTGCCATTCAGCAGCCAAGAGCGTGGAGCTTATTTTACTTCCATTACGATATCCACGCCAGCGGGAAGTTCGAGTTTCTGAAGCGCATCAGTTGTTTTTGCTGTAGGACGGATAACATCAATCAGTCTCTTGTGTGTACGCTGTTCAAACTGTTCACGGCTGTCCTTGTACTTGTGTACAGCACGGAGAATTGTTACAATTTCCTTCTCAGTGGGCAGCGGGATAGGACCGGAAACGCTTGCACCGCTTCTCTTTGCAGCTTCTACGATTTTAGCAGCTGCTGCATCAACTGTAGCATGTTCATAACCTTTGATTTTGATTCTGATTTTTTCGCTTACTGCCATTTCTAAATTCGCCTCCTTAATTTAAAAAAATCAAAATACGGGGGCGCAGTGTTCAGAGATGATGTTTTTCCCGTTCCCGTGTGTATCGTGGGTTAAGAGATACAAAAACCGGCAATCTTTGGCAGATTCCGGCAAACAGGCACACAGCAGCATACAATGGGAGAAAAGGTTCAAAAAGAAAAGCTTTCTTCCAAGTTGCACATACTGTGACATCATTTCTTGCCGACCGGTTCAAAGACCGGACATACTCCACGGAAATTCCCTGACAAACCGCCAGCAACCTTCCGCTTCTGCGCATATTCATCATCCAACCTCTTGGACTTTTTATATTTTAGCATAAAATCCGGAAAATGTCAAGCATTATTCTGAAATTTATGAAAATATTTTCTTAATATTTTATGAACAAAATTAAATATTTTAACTATATACCTGAGAATCGCAGAAACAGTATTTTTCTCATCAGTGCCTTTACCAATTAGACGACTGCAAAAGCAGACCGGAATCGAACCGATATAACTGATGCCCTACGAAGTAACTGTTTCTCTGCATCAGGCAGATGCTGACTGAGAAATATTTCACCGGATAAGGCGCAGGGAGTCGAACCCTGTAAACATTGCTCATATGCACCCACGAAGTAACCGGCAGACTGCATCAGCCAGATTTTTTTTCAAATAGCTGCCTGAGAATCTTAATACCAGCTTAAATCTGTCACACAAGGTGACATTGCGGAGTCGAACCACTAACAAAAAGTTATCACCATGAAGTAACTGATATTTCTGCATCAGGCAGAATGATTTTTTTCACTATCCGTCTGAGAATGTCAACACCAGAAAACATGCTGCTCTACCCACTGAGCTACTGCACCGAAGCACAGACCGGAATCGAACCGGTGACACGCCGATTACTAAGTCGAAGTATCTGATTGTTCTGCATCAGACGGATTTTTTCTAATTATAGCATAAATTTCAGAAAATGTCAAGCTTTCTGCGGATATTCCTGAAAATATTCCCGTATTCGGATTTGCAGATACAAAATCAGCATGGTGAAGGTTCTGGGGAGTGTTCCGCCAGCACACAGAATCAGAAAAATTTTCCGGAACTGCCCGTCCAGAATTTTCCCGGAAAGTTTGACAGCTTTTAAAGCCGGAATCTCCGGATTTTCCAGAAACAGCACCGGAACAGCAAGCAGATTTATACAGAACCGGAGATAATATATCCCCGTCCAGAATGCTGCCGCTATACACTGTACTGTCAGAAAGAGCCAGATTCCAGCATCTTCGGCAAAAGCACATTTCTGAAATGTCTGTGAACTCAGCACACATGCCAGCACAAACGGCATCAGCACCACAAACCGGATAAACTGTATCTTTCCGAAAAACCAGAGTGATTTTATCCGGAATTTCCTGTATCTTCTCCGGCTGAATCCCAACTGTTCCGAAAACCAGTTCCCGACACTGCAAAGCATGGGTATCAGAATACAGAATTCCAGAAGATTCCAGAAAATCAGAAACGTTGTCCAGAAGAGATTCCGGCTGAAAAAAATTTCTGCCGGAAGTGCTTTCTTCTGCATTATCAGTGCAGCAGCCATAGAATCTGGTATCAGTTTCATGATAAGCCATACTGCCGGACAACTGAAAGCCATAAACCAGGCTGTTTTCTGATGGTATTTCAGTGACTCTCTTGTAAACTCCCGGAGTTCCCGGATTTTCATGCAGCATTCCTCCCTGATTGCAGATATGTAATCAGTCTCTGGAATAAGGTGTCACTCCAAGAATCTCAAATGCCTGAGAATTCTGCCACATCTGGGCAGTAAACAAGATTTCAAAGCCTTCGCCGGGTTCACAGTGGGTTTCTTTCGGCGACATTTTCGGCAGTCCGAAACAGGTCAGCATATTGCTGATGACTCCGGAATGTGTAATTGCTGCACAGTGTGCCAAATCATTTTCCATCATATCCATAAGAATTCTGTACAATACACGATAGCTCCGGACACATAATTCCCCGACACTTTCGCCGTTAGGCGGTCTGAGGTCAGGCGAGCCGCCTTTCAGCCATTCCCTGTAGTCTTCCCTGCCGATTAAGTCAACAGCATATTTTCCTTCAAAATCTCCGAAATTGAGTTCTCTCAAATCTTCAGCGACAAACATTGGCACATCCGGAAAAAGAATTTCAGCCGTTTCGGTACAGCGCAGCAGCGGACTGCTGTAAACTCTCTGTACTCTGGGATACTGATACAAGTCCATTTTTCCGGTGAGTTCGACTGCTCCCCTGTCAGAAAGCGGAAAATCTGTACTTCCGATATAAATTCCTTCTTCATTGGCTCTGGTCTGTCCGTGGCGGTATAAACTAAGACGATAACCTTTCATAAAGAAATGCCTCCTTTTATGTATTTGTTTATATATTTTATCAAAAAACAGGAATAAAAACAAACATTTTTTAGATTCCTTGTTTTTTTGCACAAGTTTTTTATAAAAAAAAGCTAAATTTTCCACGCAGAAACTACTTTACAAATAGTATAATTTGTACTATAATATTAATAGTGTGATAAAACTAACATTCAATTTAGAAAGGAGCTATCACAACCTATGAATTCCGATTTTCCCAGAATCATTGCTTTACAGCGCAAAGAACGACATATCAGCCAGAAACAGGCAGCTTCCGACTTAGGAATTTCACAGGCATTGCTTTCTCATTACGAAAAAGGCATCCGTGAATGTGGGCTGGATTTTCTTGTCAAAATTGCAGATTACTATAACGTTTCCTGTGACTATCTGCTTGGCAGAACACCAGAACCAGAAGGCAAAACTATCTCTATTGAAGATATTCCTGATGATGACGGCAACAACAGTATGCCCAGTCCGGAAGTAGTTGCTTTCAATCGTAAAATTGTTAATAATTCTATCAGTCTGCTGTTTTCTCTGGCACAGAAAGCGAACAGCATTACTTTGATTAAAGAAATTTCTTCTTATCTGATGCTAAATGTATATAAGCTGTTCAGAATCGTTTATAATGCCAATCCGCACAACGACCAGAAATTATTTTCTGTTCCGAAAGTTGTCGCCAATGATGATGCGAGTGCTATTGTCAGCATGAACGAAGCCAATATCAAAGCAGCCTCCAGCGGCATACGCATTGGTGAAAATGACTGTGTACAGGATTCCGAAGTATTATATCTGACTACTGCTATTCTTTCCCAGACCTATCCGGAATATTCTTCCTCGCTTCTGAATTTAATTAAAATCAGTGAAGACAGCATTCACAAGAAGCGTAATGCATAATTATTTTATCATATTTTGAAAAAAAAAGCAAGCCTTCCGGCAGATTTTCTGCCGGAAGGCTGATTTTTTATGCATTGAGAAGCATTTTTTTCAGGACGATAAAATCAAAAATATTGACAACATCGTCATTTGTAATATCTGCAAAGAAAAATTTTTCTTCTGTGAGGGATTCTTCACCATGCAGATATTTCTCAAGTAAAATAGCATCTTCTACAGAAAGCTGATTGTCGCCGTCAATATCGCCAATAATAACAGACGGTTCAGTTTCTATGAGTTCAGTTTCAGTTGTCGTTGTGGTGGTTGTTTCCGGAGTGGTGGAAGTTGTCGTTGTGGCAGTCGTTTCCGGAGTGGTGGAAGTT
>DJXC01000034.1 GCA_002449575.1 Ruminococcus sp. UBA7014 | reverse complement strand
CCCTCATCAGCGTATACTTTTACAAATTCCCAGTCTGTACGGCTGTTAATATAATTGGTATAATAGGATACCTGTGCTTCATAAGATGTGAGCTGCTCATCATGGTCCGTGCTCACACGGGCGTACGCACAGACTTTCCGCTTTTTGCTTTCTGTGAGGGGCGCATTGGTAAAACGGCTGAGTGTTGCAGGAAGTTTTGTGACAACTGGCATTTTAAGCTTCTCCTTTCTTTTTCTTCATCGTTTCCATTGCCCTGTATCTCAGTTCAAGTGACTTTTCACGGAGAATACGGACTTTCTCAAAAGTATCCTTATCAATAATTGCCGGATGGTCATTTTCAACTGTTTCCTCTTTGCCCGTTCCGGAATAGGCAGCAGGATAAATGCGTGTGCCGGTATAGAAAACATTGGACAGATAATTTAAAATCGATTTTCTGGAGAAAGTTTTTCTCAGTACAAGTCCCTGGTTAATGAGATTACGGGCTATATCGGAAATACTGACACCGGCAAGGTAGTCTTTATAAATTCCCCGTATGACCTCTGCTTCGGATTCGTTTATCACATATTGCTTTCCGTCCCAGATATAGCCGTAAAACTGTGTATGTGGGTCTTGATGTTTCTTCTGTTCCGGCTTGAAGAAAAGAATGCGGGCAGTTTCAATTTTTCCGTCATAAAATGTGAAGACAAGCGTTCCGTCCGGCTCGACTTTAATGTTGTGAACTGTTTTTACAAACACATCAGAATCAAAAGTGTCAAGTTTAAGGACTTCAGCACAGGTATTTTCAAGGCGTTTTATCAGAAGATTGCCGTTCTGGCAGGATTTGCTTCTGCTTTTTATTTTTCCCATACATTTCCAGCCGTATTTTCCATAGTGAACATAATGATTTCCGCAGACTGCACAGGTGATTTTTGAAGAAAAACAGCTTACTCTGCCGAGTCTGTCCGCTTCCGGATTGAAATCCTTCATTTCCTGTATTTTTGTCTGCACGGCTTCAAAAGTTTCAGTGCTGATAATTGCAGGATGGTGAGCATGAACATGATATTTGGGGACTTCCCCTTTGTTCTTTTTTATTTTGCGTATTTTTGGGGAATAATGCTCCTGTAACATTAAATCGCCTGTATAGGCAATATTTGTCAGGACAGCTTTTACAAATTGTTTGGTAAAGCATCTGCATCCGTTTTCTTTCAGCCATTTTGCGATTTGTGCCATAGTCATATCACTGTCACTCAGAAAGAAATCATAAATCTTACGGATATAAAATGCTTCTTCTTCAATGAGTACATAGTCATTGCCGACGGCTTTATATCCATACGGTGCTATGCCCCACGGTTCACCACGTTCAAATTTTTTCTGAATAGCCCATTTTAAGTTTTCGCTCAGTGACTGGCTTTCCTGTTCCGAAAAGCTGGCTAAGAGTGTAAGAAGTACTTCTCCCTCAGAAGATAGCGTGCTGATGCCTTCTTTTTCAAAGCGGACATCGATATCCATTGATTTCAGATAACGGACTATAGTCAGCAAATCCACAGTGTTGCGTGCAAAACGTGAAATGCTCTTGCAGAGAATCATATTGATGAGTCCTTTTTCACAGTCAGCAATCATTCTCTGAAGCTCCGGTCTGTTGTCTGCACTCGTACCGCTGACAAATTTGTCTGCATAAACTCCGGCATATTCCCATTCAGGATTTTTCTGAATTTTATCGCTGTAGTAGCTGATTTGTGCAGACAGCGAGTGCATCAGCCGTTCAGAGTTCATTGATACACGGGCATAAGCTGCCACTTTCAGTCTTGGTTTTATCAGCGGTGCAGGAACTTCAATTTTCGTAATTTTCGGCATGAAACCGACCTCCTTTCAGGTTTATCAGCTACTATATTACCGTCTTACTGCTGATAAGTCAACGGTTTTTCAATGAATAATGTGCCGATTTTAGGGGCATATTTCTGGCGCATCTTTGTATCAGTTTCAGCGTAATTCTTTGCTGTGATAAGCCCCTGCTCAAGCATTTTCCGGAATAATTTCATCGTGAGAAGGTACGTTATTTCATTCTGCTGCATCTGCATTCCCCTTTCTGTAACGGCTGATAATATAACAGGTGTGGGAACAATATTTTCTGTGATGGCTTGGGTAATCGGCAAAGGTATCGCCGCAGCTCGGACAAGTGAATGTGACAAGAGAAGGATGCTGCATTAGATTTTTATGCTCCTGCCAGTATTTCTTCCGGCAGGACAGGGAACAGAATGTTTTTTGACGATGACCGTGAGTGTTTATCAGCGGTTTTCCACAGCATTTGCATCCAGTCTCTGATATTACAGATTCCTGAATTTCAGCAGGCATATCTGATAAAATTTCAGGGTGCAGTGCATTCCGGCTGCAAAATGATTTCACTGTACCTGCCGGCAAATTCAGGGATTCCGAAATATCTGCATAAGTTTTTCCGTTTTTGCGCATTTCTGTAATTTGCTGTTTCTGTGCTTCCGTCATGGCATACCTCCGTTTCTTAATGCGTATAAAAAAGAGAGGGCAGAGAAATTTCCCTGCCCTTCGAGATAAATTATGCTTTTGTGAGAGTACCTTTATAGATGTCATCACCAATCTGAATGATAGCGGCGGCAGATTTATTTTCTGTTGTGCTTTCTGTCAGAATCGGAGTTTCGATGGGTGCAGCAGATGTTGTTTTTGTGTAGCCGTTCAATCCGGCAGATTTAATCTGCGTGGGATAATCCACATAGCAGTAATCCGTGTCCACACGACCGGAAATGCCGTCTACTGTTCCGCCTGAACCGTTCTGCCACATACCATAAGAGCCGGAATAATTCAGCTTGCTGTTGTATTCCGCAAGCCAGAGTGCATAGCGGGTGCGGATGCTCTCATCAATATAGCTTGTAAACGGAGAACGGCTCATATACAGTCC
>DJXC01000008.1 GCA_002449575.1 Ruminococcus sp. UBA7014 | reverse complement strand
GGGCGGTCAGCATATCAATAAGACAGAATCCGCTGTCAGAATTACACATCTTCCGACAGGACTCGTGGTAGAATGTCAGGATGAACGCAGTCAGCATAAAAATAAAGAAAAAGCCATGAAAGTTCTTCGGGCAAGATTATTTGAAATCAAACAGCAGGAACAAAACAATAAAATCGCTTCTGAAAGAAAAATGCAGGTCGGCACAGGCGACAGGTCAGAACGTATCCGGACGTATAATTATCCGCAGGGACGCATGACTGACCATAGAATCAACTTGACACTCTACCGTCTGGAAAGCATTCTCAACGGCGATTTGGACGAAATTTTTGATGCGCTTGCCACAGCAGACCAGGCAGCAAAGTTAGCGGGGCAGAATACATGATTACTAGATTATTACAAGATACAGAACAAGATTTCGCAATTGCAGCACAACTGATTCGTGAAGGCGAACTTGTCGCTTTTCCTACAGAAACAGTTTACGGACTCGGTGCAGATGCCAGACGGGAAGATGCTGTCCGTGCTATCTTTACCGCTAAAGGCAGACCGGCAGACAATCCCCTGATTGTGCATATCTCAGATTTGTCCATGCTTGACAGCATTGCAGCAGATGTACCATCAATCGCTCTCAGATTAGCAGAAAAATTCTGGGCTGGTCCATTGACAATGATTTTTCCGAAACGTCCCGAAATTCCCTATGTGACTTCCGGTGGTCTGGAAACAGTCGGTATCCGTATGCCGTCCCATCCCATGGCACAAAAGCTGATTTCGCTTTCCGGCTGTCCGATTGCTGCACCTTCTGCAAACCGTTCCGGGCTTCCAAGTCCGACAACAGCAAAACATGTAATGGATGATATGAACGGCAGAATTTCTGCTGTCCTCGATGGCGGTCAGTGCAGTGTCGGCGTGGAATCTACTGTTGTCTGCTTTGATGATACACAAACAATCCATATTCTGCGCCCCGGTCTGGTTTCCAGAGAAGATTTGCTTCCCTATGCGAAAACTGTCTATGTCGACAAAGCTGTCTTTGAACAGACTGCACCAGATGTCAAAGTGGCTTCGCCCGGTATGAAATATAAGCATTATTCTCCAAAAGCAAAAATTCTTCCAGTAGATGCCCCGGATTTCGGAACTTTTGCAGATTATGTCCGGCAGCATCAGAAAGCCGGTGTCTGGTGTCTGCTGTTCGATTCTGACCCGGAAATTGATGCTGTTCCTTGTCTGCATTACGGAGATGACGGTATTCAGCAGGCACATGATTTATTTTTCCGATTCCGGGAACTGGATGAACAAGGTGCAGAAACAGTTTATGTCCGTATGCCGGAACAGTCAGGTGCAGACCTCTCTGTCTATAACAGACTGATGCGTGCTGCCGGATTTGAGGTGATTCGCTTATGATGGAACAGCATACGATTGTTGTCGGGCTGACCGGTCAGACCGGCGCAGGAAAAAGTACTGTTTCGGAAATTTTTGTCAGGCATGGTTTCATGCTGATTGATGCGGATAAAATTTCTCATGAGGTTGTAGAACCCGGTATGCCGTGTCTTGCTGAAATTTTTGATTATTTCGGCGAAGCTGTCAGAAATTCGGACGGCAGCCTGAACCGGAAGGCACTTGCAAAGATTGTCTTTACTGACAAGAAAAAGCTGGAAAGTCTGAACAGCATCTGCTATCCGTTTATTACAGAAGAGATTTTCCGGAAAATTAATCAGTTTGCTGAACAGGAATGTCATTTTATTTTGCTGGATGCACCAACACTTTTTGAAAGCCGGGCTTCTGATTTCTGTGATATGATTATTTCTGTTGTAGCGAACCCGGAAATCCGTTGTGCCAGAATTATGGCTCGTGATACCATGACGGAACAGGCAGCCAGAGAACGTATGAATGCACAGCTTGACGAAACTTTTTTTATTCAGCATTCAGATTATGTGATTCATAATAATGGCAATCTGGAACAGCTTTCTGAACTGTCCGGAGAAGTCGCTGACAAAGTGAAAATTTATTTATCAAATTAAATTATTTATATATTTTAGAAAGAAGTGTTTACTATGTCTAGAAAAGAAAAAAATGAAGTGCAGGAACTGAAAGAAAAATTATTTTCTCAGCCGAAACATGCCATTCAGCGCATGTCTGATGCAGAACGGAAAGCCTGTGATAAGTTCTGTGAAGATTACAAAGCATTCATGAACACTGCCAAGACCGAACGGGAAATCAATACATTCGTGATTGATGAACTTCAGAAACAGGGCTATCAGGAATTTCAGCCCGGAATGAAGCTGAAAGCGGGAGACAAAATTTATCTCAACAACAGAGGAAAAGCCGTGATAATGGCAACAATCGGCACTGCTGATATTCGTGAAGGAGTCCGCCTGTGTGCAGCACATATTGATTCTCCCCGTCTGGATATGAAACAGCATCCGCTGTATGAAAATCAGGAAATTGGCTATTTCAAGACACATTATTATGGCGGCATCAAGAAATATCAGTGGACGACAGTACCGCTTTCTCTGCACGGTGTTATCGTGAAGAAGGACGGCACGAAAGTGACTGTCCGCATCGGCGAAGACGAAGAAGACCCGGTATTTTATATCACTGACCTGCTCCCTCATCTCGCTGACGAACAGATGAGAAGAACTGCGCCCCAGATTATCAAAGGCGAAGAATTAAATATTGTCATTGGTTCACTGCCGCTGAAATCTGATAAGGGAAACGAACTCGTCAAACTTGCCTTAATGAAGTTACTGAACGAAAAATACGGCATCACAGAAGAAGATTTTCTTTCTGCGGAGCTGGAAGCTGTTCCGGCTTACAAGGCAAAAGATGTCGGCTTTGACAGAAGTCTGATTGGTGCTTATGGTCATGATGATAAAGTTTGTTCTTATCCGGCATTCCGTGCATCTATGGCAGTGACTGCGCCGGAACATACCAGCGTGGTTATCCTGACCGATAAGGAAGAAACCGGAAGTGACGGCAATACCGGACTGAAATCTTCTT
>DJXC01000045.1 GCA_002449575.1 Ruminococcus sp. UBA7014 | reverse complement strand
CAACTCGGCAGAAATGCCCTGTGTCAGCTTTATGAACTCATGACAGGAAAAAGCCTTGTCAGCAGCAAATCCGAAACCGGGCGGCTGTTGTGCCGTGAAAGCTGCGGCTGTTATCATTCTCCAAATCTTTCCGAAACGCTGGATTTTAATTATCCCCGTCTGGAAGAAAACTATATCGACAGCAGCCTTTCTGTCAGACTTCTTTCCTGTACCACGCTGGAAGAATTTGTCCGGGCAATGTATGACCTGAATTATGTCTTCTTCGACCCGGAATATTATGACCGTGAACGTTATGCCCTCTGCCTGTGCGAAAACTGGAATGAGGAAAATCATGCTGTCCATGTACATGGCGGATATTCTGAAAAAATGATGAGAATGCATTATACAGGCGGCTATACTCTCTTTCCGACAGTGGAAATGCTTCCGCCGGATTTCCGGAAATCTGAACAGCCAACAGCGACTTTCTTTTCTGCACTATATTTTCAGGACAGATGCTTCGGCTATTCTGTTCTGCAATATACAGGAATTGCAGACGGTGTCAATCCCTATTATCTGCGCTTCTGCCGGGAAATCAGCAATGCACTCGAATTTCTGCGTGTCCGGAATCAGCTCCAGAGTCTTGCCTATCATGATTATCTTTCTCAGGTGCGTGATACCCTGACAGGGCTGTACAAGCTGAATCAACTGCCGCATATCTGGAAAGATTATCTTGAAGATGTCGCTACCCGGAATGAAAAGCGTTTCTGGATTGCCCTGCATATCGGCGGACTGTACCGTCTTGCAGAAATTGGCGGCACACTCCAGAAAGATAAACTCTTAGTCGCTTTTGCAGAATATCTCCAGAATGTTTGCAGCTATCATGAAAAGTGTCTTCGTGCCGGGGAAAGTGATTTTTTAATCCTCGGCTCTGAACCGGATTTTTCCAAGTATCATAATCTGCTGATTCAGAATCTCCGTGACCATTTTGAACAGTATCAGCGTTCCCAGAAACAAGTAATTCTGCCGTTGCAGGCGGCAGTTCTGACAGATGCCGAAATCAGTCTTCTGACAGAAGAAACACTTACGACTGCCGCCGCCGCACTCATGACACAGGCACTCAGCAATAAAGCCACTTATTCTGAACTTTTACATTATAAAGACCTGAAACATCTGCGGCAGCAGATTTATCAGAATCCGGAGCAGGAATGGTCTGTCAGCATTTGTGCGAATCAATTAAACATCAGCGGTTCTTATTTCTGTAAAATCTATCAGAGGGCATTTGGCATGACATGTGCCTATGATATTCGCCGTGCGAAGATGGAACACGGAAAATATCTGCTGCTGCACACTGCTGATACGCTTCAGGAAATCTCCCGGAAATGCGGATATGACTATTCTCATTTCATGAGAACATTCCGAAAATTTTACGGCATGACTCCGACAGAGTACCGCCGGGGAAAATGATTTATGAATATTTTATGAATTTTATGAACTTTTTGTAAATTCACGAAAACTTATCCAATATTTTTCTTTCTGTGTTGTTATATAAATAGAAACAGAAAACTTCCCTCAGTTTTCTGTTTTTACCCTCAAAATTCAATTCAGAAAGGATATGATATTTTTATTTTGAAAACTTGCTTTTTAAAATTCTCGAAAATTTCCAAATCTCCTAAATAAATAACCGCTGTATCAGCTCCGGCAGATACGGCGGTTATTTTTTATAACATAAATAAATCAACAACCTTTTGAGTACAGTTCAAAAGGCTGTTTTTTTACATAATTTTCATTGACATATGCTGTATTTTAAGCTATAATAAAAAATAGATATTATATCCAGAAAGGACGAAACATGATGCTCAAAACTGCACCGATTTTTACAAATCACTGTGTTTTACAGAGAGACAAGCCCCTGCATATCTGGGGAACAGCTTCCGGAGAAAATGAAATTGTCACCGTTTCCCTGGATAGCTGTTCCGTACAGACCACAGTCCGGAATCAGAAATGGAAAGTGACCCTTCCGCCTATGCCCGCCGGAGGAGCTTACGAACTGAAAATTTTCACGCCGAATGAAGTACTGATTCTCTCTGATATCATGATTGGCGAAGTCTGGCTCTGCGGCGGTCAGTCTAATATGGAAATGGCTCTCATCAATTCCGATAACCCTGAACCGGCTCTTGCATCTTCTCAGAATCAAAATGTCAGATTATATCATGTCTGTAAAAGAGGACATTTTGATAAGGAATTTTTCAGAGAGGAAGAAGCTTCTGTCTGGCAGCTTCCAGAACGTGATACCTGCGCAAACTGGACGGCAGTCGGATATTATTTCGGCTGTCTGCTGGCGAAAAAACTCGGTGTGACTGTCGGTCTTGTCGAGTGCAATTATGGCGGCACTTCTGCGAGTGCGTGGGTCAGCCGGGAAATGCTCGAATCAACTGAAACCGGAAAAGCCTATTTGAAAGATTATGAAACAGGATTAGTCGGTCTCTCTGACGAAGAAGCAAATCAGGCATATCTTGACTATTGCGAATATCATCAGAACTGGGAGAAAAAATGCGCTGAATGCTATCAGAACAAACCGGATATTTCATGGGAAGAGGTTCTGAAAATCTGTGGTGAAAACCGTTATCCCGGACCACCTGCGCCGATAAATCCGCTCCGTCCGTATGGCTTGTATGATACCATGATTTCCAGAATTGTCCCGTATACGCTCCAGGGTGTGCTGTATTATCAGGGGGAATCAGATGACCATCGCCCCGAAGGCTATGAAATGTTATTATCCTGTTTAATCCGGCAGTGGCGAAAAGATTTTCAGGATGAGAATCTTCCGTTTCTACTGGTGCAGCTTCCCATGCATGGCTATGAAGATACAAAAAATTTCACAAATTGGTGCATTATCCGTCAGGCACAGGAACATATTTACAGAAATATCCGGAACACCGGGCTTGCAGTCATTCTTGACTGCGGAGAATTCAACGAAATTCACCCGAAGAACAAGCGCATTCCGGCAGAACGGCTTTATTTACAGGCTCTGAAAGAAGTCTATCATCTACAGGAAGAAGATACCACTGCACCGCTGTTCCGGAATGCCTATCCGGAAGGGCAGGGGATTCGCATAGAATTCGACAATGCTGAATCTGGTCTGGAAATCAGAAAGCAGTCAGGCTTTGAAATCCGGGACGATTCCGGCGAATGGCTTCCGGCAGAAGTCGAAATCAGAGAAAATAGCATTATCATGAAAAATCCTGACGTGATAACTCCGATGGCTGTCCGGTATGCATGGTATAATTACGGAGATGTAACATTATTCGGAAAAAATGGACTGCCGGCAGCACCGTTTGAAAGTGTTCTGTAAAAAAATCAGGAGTACAGTCATATAGACTGTACTCCCGTAATGCAAACGCTTATCTGATAATTTTCATATTCTGTCTGATAAAAATCAGTATGTTGCTGATTGCAGAAAATCTTGTCATTCCGGAACTGAAAGCAGACGTTCTGCATCGGATAGCTGATACCTCTGCCGACTGCCTTAACATAAGATTCTTTTAATGTCCAGATTTTAGTGAAAGTTTTATCCGGTTCAGCAGTTTCGTGCAGAAGAATTTGTTCGTCCGGAGAAAAGACTCTCCGGATGACTGCCGGACGAAGTTTCCGGACAGATTCGGCATCCACACCGCATTCATGTGCAGAAAGCAGACAGACCGCCAGTCCGGTGCAGTGGCTCAGATTAAAGTAAATATTCGGATAATGCCGGAAATAGGGCTTCTGATATTCCAGATAGTCCAGTACCAGATTTTCTTCTGAAATCAGGATATTTTTAGCTTCTGCATATTTCTGTACAGCAGATTTTAATAAAGCATGTGCCGTTTCATGTTCCGATTTCCGGTTTTTTTCCGGCACAGGACAGACATACAGAGAACCGAACTGCTCCGGAATTTTGATTTCTTTGATTTTCATGATTATATCCTCGTTTTATAGCCTTTTTCGGTCATATAGTGCCGGAGTCTCAGGAAAGTTTCTTCACTGATAACATGTTCAATCCGGCAGGCATCTTTTTCAGC
>DJXC01000088.1 GCA_002449575.1 Ruminococcus sp. UBA7014 | reverse complement strand
CATAAATCCAGCAGTCCGGAACGATATTTCCAAGCGTAGGAATATTGGTTTCGTTTTTGAGTTCCAGACGGCTGACGAGCAGACCAATCGTTACAAAATCACGATAAGGCAAACCTTTGGCAATCTCCGCTTCCCATTCCGGAACATCATTCATTCCGCCGACAAGGTCTTTCACAGGCATGGAAGAGATGAAAATATCTGCCGGAACAGTATATTTTTCATGATTTTTCAGATAAGTGATACTCTCGACCTGATTTTCTCCGTTTGTCTGAATTTTCTTTACTTTTGCGCCGAAAACAATTTCACCGCCCATTTTCTGGAATTCTTCAGCAGTAAGTTCCCAGAGCTGACCAGGACCATATTTCGGATAATAGAATTCTTCAATCAGGGAAGTTTCTTTTGTGTTAGCATCCTGAATACCAGTTACTTTCCGGAACATATCCTGAATGACTGCCATAATGGATAAGCCTTTGACACGCTGTGCGCCCCAGTCGGCAGAAATTTCAGACGGATGCCGTCCCCATAACTTTGTCGTATAACCTTCAAAGAACATAGAATATAATTTCTTTCCGAAACGGTTGATATAGAAATCTTCCAGCGAATTTTCCTCCCGTTTTAAAGCAGTTGCACCCAGATAGCTGAATCCGGCTTCCATTGTTGTGCCGAATCCCATATTCCGGATTGTGTCCCATTTAAGCGAAACCGGATAATCAAAAAATTTATGTTTATAATAAATTCGGGAAACTCTGTTTCTTATAAGCATCACTCTGTCAGTAGTTTCCGGGTCAGCACCGCCGGGAACGAGGCTTTTTTCTCTGCTGAGCTGAATATCATCAAAGGAAGGCTGCCCCTGAAACGGCATCATATTTTCCCACCACTGCATCACTTCTTTATTTTTAGAGAAAAAACGGTGTCCGCCGATATCCATTCTGTTTCCGTCATGGTTGACAGTTCTAGAAATACCGCCGACAGTTTCAGACTCTTCATAGATTGTGACATGATAGTCTTCCGGTGCTTGCCGGAGCAGTTCATAGCCGGCAGTCAGTCCGGCAGGACCTGCGCCAATAATTACAACTTCTTTCATAAAATTAAGTTCCTTTCTAAAAACATAATTCAAGCATTGACATGCTCATTTTCAATAGTAATGTATTTTCTTCTGAATTTATCCAGATATCTGTCTGTTAGACGATAGCTGAGATAAAAAACACTAAGTGATATTGTAATAAACCCCAATGCTTTGATAAAGTTTTTCATAATCATCCCTCCTGTTTTATGTTTGGATAACTATTTTTATTATAGCATATTTTAGGATAAAATTCTATAGCTTTCCGCAAAATCAACATTCTGCACAAATCAAAAGCATTGTTTTTGTGCAGTTGACTGAATTTTAAAAAACATCAAAAAATTTTCTGATTTTTTATCTTCAGAATTGTTATATAATTAAGGGAAAATGAGAAAAATTGTGTCTGGTTTTATGTTTTCAAAAAAAATATCAGTTTAAAGGAGAAGAAAATCAATGCCTTATACTTATGATTTTGCTGTTGTAGCAGCTGATTCCGGAGAATATATCATTACAGACAAACAAGGTGGGTCTTACTATCTGCCGAAATCGCTGACACCGGAATGTGGTCTTTCTATGGGAGATATTCTGCATATCACAGTCCAACAGCCGCTGGAAATGTCTGAACGTGCCGGAACAAACAGTATTATCTGTCATGGAGAAGCTGCTGTCTGTCTGAACGGTTCGTTGCTATATCAGGGCAGAACTGCGGAATTTCTGATATTCAACACTGCATATAATTCTGTTCTGCTTTGTGAACCACATTCCGGAAAAGATTATGTCATTTTCACAAGCTATGTCACAGAAGGCTATCGCACGCCGGGCATTTCGTGGACAGCAGTGACAGAAGGCAATTATGTCAAATTTCTGCTGTTTGGGAACGTCCCGGTTATGCCTGCACCCAAACTGCGACATTCTTTCCGCTTTCGCCGGAAAAACAAGAAAACTCCGGCTGTGCGGAGTTTTCTGAATGATACTTACGGAGCTTCCAGCGGTGCATCAATGATTGCAATACCATCATCTTCTGCAACAGCCGGAACAGTTTCCTGATACGGAGAAATTACTGTTTCTGTTTGCAGCACTTCTTCATCATCTGGATTTTCTTCCGGAACAGTCGTATCGAAAACAGCATATCCGTCTTCTAAAGGCATATCTTCGTCAGGAGCAGTTTCTTCTTCTGTCGGGGGTATGTCATTTTCTATATTTACGACATCCAGATATTCTTCCAGTGTCAGACCTTGTTCATAGATTTCTGTTGCAACCTCAACACCTACATAGCGGATATGCCAGCATTCATAAGCATAGCCGGTAATATCTTCTTTTCCTTCCGGATAGCGGATAATAAATCCGAATTCATGACAATGTTCATCCAGCCATTTTCCTTCTGGTGTCTGAATAAATTTGTCATTGATAGTATTACAGTCTACTGTATAGCCTGTCTGATGTTCGGAATGTCCGGGCTTGGCAGAAATACGGTCAGCATATTCATGTCCGTAAGCTTCCACCAGACTGTTATAAGCTTTAATCTGATACTGATAACTTCTGTAACCAGAACCCTCATAAATATTCAGACCTTCGGCAGCAGCAGCTTCCTGAAGTTGTTTAAATGCCTTGACAGTTTCCGGAAGCATACCGGGGTCATAATCTTCCGGAAGGCTGATAGATTTATTAGCAATCAGGATTCCGTCTACATAGGTACAGCCGTCCTGTATGGTCAATTCCCGGACAGTGACGGGAATTTCTAAAGTTTCAGTTTCGCAGTATACAGATACGATACATTCTCCTTTGGAAACGCCTGTAATGATGCCGGATTCATCTACAACAGCAACATTTTCATCACTCACATGATAGGTAGCATTTGCCAGAGTGAATCCGGGTTTTGTGCCAATTGCAACCTGTTTCTGATGATTGGCACGGAGATAGATATGTGGTTCTGCACTCCAGAAATCTGTTGCAGGATGAAATTCTGGTAACGTTTCCGGAACAGTTTCAGGAGGAACAGTTTCTTCGATGATTGTTTCAGTGGGGATTTCTTCAGCGGAAGTACGGGGAACAGCAGCCGTTTGTTGAATTGCCTGTTCCTGTTTTCCAAGAATCAGCCCGAATCCAAACACCAGTACAACGCTGAGCATCAGCAACAGGAAAGAAGCCTTTGCATGGTCTTTCCGGCGTTTTTTAGCAGTTTTCTGTGCCATAGGCAAAATCCTTTCTTTCAGATGATTTTCTGCTTCTGACGTTTTTACATACTAATTATTATTATAACACAAAAATGCTGATTTGTCACCTGTTTTTTCAGCTTTTTTAATTTTTTTTTCATAATTTGTGAAAAATGTCAAAAAAGCGAACATTAACCTGCATGACAGCTATTTTGTCTTTTGGTTATGACAGTAAAAAACGGTAATTTTTTTAAAATTTACTTAGTGTTTTTTGCTTTTTCTTTCGTCTAATAAATGAAAACAAAAAATCAGAAACACCTATTCTTGATAAAGGAGGAATTTTTATGAAAAACACAAGAAAACTTTTTGCCGGACTGACTGCACTCTGTTGTACAGGAAGCCTGATGACAGCTTTTCCGGTCAGTGCAGAAATGCCATCAGAAATCAATCTGAAAAATCAGACAGAAGGCTTTTATGGCATTGTCACAAGTGCTTTCGCCAATCAGCAGGATTTTTTCATTGACGGCACATGGCAGGGAACTGCGGCACTTCCGTTTACGCAAGTCATGCTTTTGGATGAAGCACATCTCGGACAAGAATATAGCATTCTGACAACATCTAAGAATGCACCTGACGTATATCAGTCTTCTAATACTGTCAGCTACGGTGATTTGGTCTATTTTGAATATTCGGGCACATTTAACGACAAAAACCACCTAATGAATGTCACTTCTGATGATGCTATTTACTGGTGCGGAAGTGCAGCAGACTATCTGGATACTGTTTCCTATACCATTACAGAACATCTCGGCGGAGGTGTTTATCAGTATGAGAATTCTGAAACAGGCGAAACTTTTACTTCCGGTTCGGTACGTATCAACGGCATTTCCGCCACTCTCAACGATACTGTCAAATATCTGACATATGAGAATCAGCCCATACTCCCTTTAGAAGTAACAGAAAATCCTCTGAAATACAGCTTTACTGGTAATTCCTTCAATGGTTACTATCTCGTAAGAGAATCCCGTGAAAATTCTCTGCTTGTTCAGCAGATGGTCAGTGATTACGACTGGACAGATTATGCTGCTTACTGGCATCTCTCTGATTATGAAATGAAATCCCGCTGGTCTGACCTGCTCCAGATTAGCGATGGTCTGAACGGAAAACTTGACGGTCAGGAATGGCCTGAAACCGGGGATATGCTTCATATCAAATTCAACGGCGAAATTGTAGACATCATCCCTGGATGTATGCATTTCTATCCTGATGATTCTATCACAAACTGTGGTAATATTGAAGAAATCGGTACTTTGCAGGATTTGACTGTAACTGAAACAAGCCCCCTGACTTTGCAGGATACTGACGGCAATATCTATTATTATCTTGACAGCATGGATATCTACCATCAGGAAACGGGACAGGAATATACAGGCTTTCATCCACAGCAGGGCGAAACCGTCTCTTTCTGGATGTACAATCATGAACCTGTTATGCCGAATCTGAAAACAGAACTGATTGTGAATCCGGTTGTCACGGTTTCCGCAAACGGTGATGCTGACGGCAGCGGAAAACTTGATATTC
>DJXC01000012.1 GCA_002449575.1 Ruminococcus sp. UBA7014 | reverse complement strand
ACAGATAATTCAAAAGTATCAAAGCAGAGCTGACTTCAGCTCTGTTTTTTATGCAGAATCACGAATTTTCAGATTGCTATTGACAAATTTTCAGAAAAATAGTAAACTAATTATGACAATTCTTTTTTGATGATATTTCATCTGAAAGAACTATTTTCGGAAAAGAGGTGATTTCATGAAAACTTCCGAATTGCAGGAACTTCTGCTCCGTACCATGCCACAGTGGCACTACTGGATTGATAAGCCGTTCAAAACACTTCTGGATGACAGTGTCAGTCTTGGTATGTATTACTGCATTCAGATTCTGAAAGAAAACGGCGAATCTCTTACTATGACAGAACTCGCCAGAATGACGCACAGTCCCAAACAACAAATCACCAAAACAGTCGACAGGCTGACAGAATGCAATTTTGCTGAACGTATTTCCGACCCGAACGACAGACGTATTGTCCGTCTGAAACTGACACAGGAAGGACGTGACTATACAGAACGCTTTCTGACTGAAAAAGCCGGCTATTATCAGAATTTGTTCGACGAAATGCCCCCGGAAGAACGTAAGGAATTTTATCAGGCTCTGCAAACATTGCACGAATGTTTCTGCAAGATGCACCGGAAAAAAATCAGTCAGGAAAAAACAGACAAAAATCAAACAAAATCTTAATTCAGAAAGGACGAATGCGAATGCATATGCTCAAACGGCTGCTTGCCTGTCTGCGTGAATATAAAGTCACTACGATTCTGACAATGATTTTCATGCTCGGCGAAGCAGTTCTGGAGACCTGTCTGCCGTTTATGACGGCAAACTTGGTGAACCAAATCCAGACACAGGCAGCAATTAATGATGTTCTGCGAACGGGCATTATTCTGACTATTATGGCATTATGCTCCATGATGTGCGGCGGTACAGCCGGTTTTACAGCTTCTAAAGCTGCAACAGGTCTCTCCAAAAATCTCCGTCATGATATGTTCGAGAAAGTACAGACTTATTCTTTCGAGAATATTGACAAATTTTCTTCTTCTTCACTTGTTACCAGAATGACAACAGATATCAATAATTTACAGATGGCGTTCATGATGATGATACGCATGGGCTTGAGAAGTCCGCTGATGTTTATCTTTTCAACCGCTATGGCATTCTATATGGGCGGTAAACTGGCAATGGCTTTTGTGATTGTCATTCCGGTACTGATTGTTGGTCTGGCACTTATCGGCAAATATGCGCTGCCGGCATTCCGGAGAGTTTTCAAGAAATACGACAAACTCAACGAATCTATCGAAGAAAACGTCCGTGCCATGCGTGTGGTAAAAGGCTTTTCCCGTGAAGAATATGAAAAAAAGAAATTCGGGGCAGCTGCTGAGGATATCTGTCAGGATTTCACCAAAGCAGAACAGATTGTCGCACTGAATACACCTCTGATGCAAATCTGCATGTATTTTGACATGGTATTTATTCTGTTTGTTGGTTCGAGAATGGCAATTATTGACCATTCTGTCGATATTGGTCAGATTTCTGCTATGATTACTTACGGCGTACAAATTCTGATGTCGCTGATGTTCCTGTCTATGATTTATGTCATGATAACAATGTCTGCAGAATCTATGAAGCGTATCTATGAAGTACTGGAAGAAGAACCCACTCTGGAAAATCCGGAACAGGCTTTGGAACTGGTTGCTGATGGTTCTGTCGAATTTGAAAATGTCAGCTTCAAATATTCCGCACAGGCAAAAAAATTTGCACTTGCAGACATTAATCTGCATATTGAATCCGGACAGACAATTGGTATTATCGGCGGTACAGGTTCAAGTAAATCGACACTGGTGCAGTTGATTCCCAGATTATATGATGTTACCGAAGGCAGTATTAAAGTCGGCGGTGTGGATGTCCGCCATTATGACCTGACTGTTCTGCGTGATGCCGTGGCAATGGTACTTCAGAAAAATATACTGTTTTCCGGCACTATCAATGAAAATCTGAGATGGGGCAACCCGGAAGCCACAGAACTGGAAATTGAAGAAGCCTGCAAACTGGCACAGGCTGATGAATTTATCCAGACATTTCCGGATGGTTATGAAACGCATATTGAACAAGGCGGAACAAACGTTTCCGGTGGTCAGAAACAGCGTCTGTGTATTGCCCGTGCGCTGCTGAAAAAGCCAAAAATTCTGATTCTGGACGATTCTACCAGTGCTGTTGACACCAAGACGGATGCACTGATTCGTCAGGGATTCCGGGATTTTATTCCGGAAACAACAAAAATCATTATTGCACAGAGAATTTCTTCTGTACAGGATGCTGACCAGATTATTGTCCTTGATAACGGCACAGTCAGTGCGGTCGGCACACATGCCCAGTTATTAAGAACAAGTCAGATTTACAGAGAAGTCTACGAACAGCAGACTCATGGAGGTGAGGAATAATGCCAAGACCTGTCTATAAAAAGAAAGCAAGCAAGGACGTTTTCCCTCGTCTGATGAAAATGCTGTTTGAATTTTATCCGAAATTAGTGCCTGTCACGATTGTATGTATTATTTTCTCCTCAATCGCTTCTTCGATTCCGGATATGTATATCCAGAAAGTTGTTGCAATTATTGTAGAAGCACTTCAAGAAGGCTGGAACTGGAGTAAAGCCAGTGAACAGATTATTCCGATGATGCTGTTTCTGGTTGCGCTGTATTTGATTTCTACAGTAGCAATCACAGTATATGCTCAGCTGATGGCAATCATCACACAGGGATTTCTGAATAAAATGCGTCAGGCAATGTATAAGAAAATGCAGAACCTGCCTGTCCGCTATTTCGATACGCACAAACATGGTGATATCATGAGTTACTATACAAATGATATTGATGCACTCCGTCAGTTGATTTCGCAGGGACTTCCCACTCTGCTCAGAGCCGGCATTGTTGTCATTGCGGTATTTTTCATTATGATGTATTACAGTTTCTGGATGACACTTCTGACTATTGCCGGTGTGCTTGCCATGATGCTGGTTTCCAAAGTTATGGGCGGCGGCAGTGCAAAATATTTTATCCGTCAGCAGAAATCACTCGGAGATGCTGAAGGTTATATTCAGGAAATCATGAACGGACAGAAAGTTGTTAAAGTTTTCAATCATGAAGATACCTGTCAGGAAGAATTTGACGAAATCAATGAACAGCTTTGTCATGACAGTTACCGGGCAAATGCCTATGCCAATACATTAGGACCGATTGTCATGAATATCGGCAATATCCTCTATGTATTAGTTGCCGTTGTCGGTGGTGTGCTGGTACTGAATCATGTAAAGAACTACAGCTTTTCCGGTGCGGCTCTTGATGTCAGTATTGTGGTTGCCTTCCTGAACATGACAAAACAGTTCACAGGCAATGTCAATCAGGTGGCACAGCAGATTAATGCTGTTGTCATGGCTCTTGCCGGTGCAGAACGTATTTTCAGCATGATGGATGAAGCTCCCGAGACTGACGAAGGCTATGTAAAGCTTGTCAATGCTGAAATTTCAGAAGACGGCACTGTCAGAGAAACCAAAAAGCATACAGGTCAATGGGCTTGGAAGCATCCGCATAAAGCCGAAGGTACAATTACTTATACCCCTTTACAGGGTGATGTCCGTATGTTTAATGTAGATTTTGCCTATGAAGAAGGGAAAACGGTTTTACATGATGTCTCTGTCTATGCAAAACCCGGTCAGAAAATTGCATTTGTTGGCGCAACCGGCGCAGGCAAGACAACTATTACAAACCTGATTAACAGATTTTATGATATTGCTGACGGCAAAATCCGCTATGACGGCATTAATATCAACAAAATCCAGAAATCAGATTTAAGACGTTCACTAGGTCTGGTATTGCAGGAAACTAATCTGTTTACAGGCTCTGTCATGGAAAATATCCGCTATGGCAAACTGGATGCCACAGACGAAGAATGTATTGAAGCCGCAAAGCTTGCCGGTGCAGATGATTTTATCAGCCGTCTGCCGGATGGCTATCAGACAGAACTTTCCGGAAACGGTGCAAATCTTTCACAGGGGCAGCGTCAGTTAATTGCCATTGCAAGAG
>DJXC01000148.1 GCA_002449575.1 Ruminococcus sp. UBA7014 | reverse complement strand
GGAGATACCTATGCAGAAGCCTTGAATGACTGGAAAAAATATTATATCAGAAAGTGAGTATATTTTATGAATCAGGATATTACTTTAAATATACATTATACGATTCCGGATGAATTATGGCTGAAATTACTGCCGGAAATCAAAAAATTAAATGAAAATGGGATTATCCATTCTGTTGAGCCGGGCGGATTACAGCTTTATTCTGAAAATAACGACCTGCCAGAGCAGGTGTGGAATGCTTTGATTTCAGAATTTTGTGAATCAGCTTCGGAAATTTTGGGCTTTCCGGTCGGAGATGCCTGCGGTGATTTTCCGTGCATTCCGTTTGAAAGGTGAATTTTATGGAACTGGTATTTTTATCTGGATAAAAATGCTTTCTCTGATTCAGAAAATTACTGGTCAGTGATTGCCGAAGAATTGGAATATGGTGTTATTTGATTTCTTGCTGTTCAGAATCAAGTTTCGCAAGTACGCCAAAGGATTGTCTTAGATTGTCTACCCCAAAAATCCGTAGTGTTTTAGAACTTTTCGGCAGGGCAGTCAAAGCCTGTTTCGGAACGATACAGATTTCAAATCCCATGCGCCGGGCTTCTTCCACACGCTTGACAATATGAGAGACATTCCGGATTTCTCCGGCGAGTCCCACTTCACCGATGGCGATTAACTTATCCGGAATCGGTTTATCTGTTAAACTGGAATACAGGGCTAAGGCAACCGGCAAATCTCCGGCAGGTTCGTCAAGGCGGAATCCGCCGACAATATTCAGATATACATCTAAAGAACCATAAGCCAGACCGAAACGCTTTTCCAGAACGGCTAATAATAAAGACATTCTGTTATAGTCAAATCCAGTGGCAGTTCGTTTCGGAGAGGAATATCCACTTTTGGAAACTAAAGTCTGCACCTCGGCAAGAATCGGACGTGAACCCT
Source organism: Ruminococcus sp. UBA7014 (assembly GCA_002449575.1). Lineage (GTDB taxonomy): Bacteria > Bacillota > Clostridia > Oscillospirales > Ruminococcaceae > UBA3855. Next base: position 2,432 of record DJXC01000148.1, on the reverse strand, counting down.
CCATGACACAGGCAATACATGTTCCGGAAACGCCTAAAGGACGACCGGCTAACAGCATTTGTGATGGATTTTCAACTTCTTTCAGCCCTTTATCCTGCATATCAAAAACGCCGATTTCGTTCGTAGAGCCAAAACGGTTCTTGACGGCTCTCAGAACTCTGTAGCTCATATGACGTTCACCCTCAAAAAAGAGGACAGTATCAACAATATGTTCCATCACCTTAGGTCCTGCAATTGCGCCGTCCTTATTGACATGCCCAACAACAAAAGTCGGAATTTCAAGTTTTTTTGCTGTATGCATAAATAAATTCGTACATTCACGGACTTGTGTCAGACTGCCGGGAGTAGATGAAATCTGTGTGATTTGCATCGTCTGAACTGAGTCGATAATGACAATATCCGGTTTTGAAATTCCGATAGTATCACAGACAGCCTGTGCATCTGTTTCGGTGAGGATATATAATTTATCAGAAGAAACACCGAGACGTTCAGCACGGAGTTTAATCTGTCTGCCGGATTCTTCGCCGGAGACATACAGAACAGTGTGATTTTCGCCCATAAACTGACAAATCTGTAATAACAGCGTACTTTTTCCGATACCGGGTTCACCACCGAGCAGAACGATAGACCCTTTGACCAGCCCACCGCCAAGAACTCTGTCAAGTTCACCACAGCCGGTGCTGTAGCGGACTTCATTTTCATAGCGGATATCCGCAATTTTGTGAATTTTATTTGATAAATCTATAATAGTATGATTTTCTTGTGAGAGTTCCGGAAGGACTTCTTCGAGCGTATTCCATTTCTTGCAGCCCTGACAGAATCCGCTCCATTTGGAAGTTGTCCAGCCGCACTCGGTACAGACATACTGGATTTTATCTTTTTTTGCCATAATTTATATAAATCCTTTCTGACGGAAAAATATTTTTTCAAAGATGAGTTTATTTTTCGGTCACAACAGCAGCATATTTTCCGATTTGTTCATAACGTTTTTCGGTTTTTTCTCGGCGGAAAGAAATCTGTCCGTGGGAATCATATGGGTCATTGAAGTAATAATAATCTGCATCATAGCCGATTAATACCATACAATGTTCATTTGCCAGCCAGTCATACCATTCCTCTGTACGGTTTCCTTTTGCATCTGCAAGATACCAGCCGAAATATTGACTTGGTTCCCATAAATTGATAGTTGCCCAGATGAGAACCGGCTTTCCTTGTGGAAGATAAATTTCCGCAATTTCCTGTAAATCAAGTCCGGAAATATCAACAGCCTGATAATTTTCAGGCAGAAGCTGATTCAGTGCCTCCACAATCACCGGTGCAAAACAGCCAAAGCCAGAGTCATCTTCCGGAGTGCCAATAAAAGCATCTTTTGGGTGAGGCGCACATAAATGACCATCGACTTCTTCCAATGGCTGACAATGAAGCAGCGAAATTATCTTATCAAGACTGACTTCTTTTTTTGTATAGTATTCCAGAAGCATTTTAGCACTCACAATTTCGCATCCAGTCGGAAGCAAGTGTTCCTGTGAATAATAGGGAACATCTTCCAGAAGTACTGATTCTGGCGGTTCTGTGGGTTCTGTTTCAGTCGGAAGTGTTTCGGTTTCTGTTTCGATGGCTTCCGGATAAGATTCAATGATAAGAGAATGCACAATATAGGGCGTTTCAGCATCTGCTTCGGGTACTTCTGATAAAAACAGAAAAATCAGAATCATAACCAAAAATAATAAATATGGATAAATTTTTTTTAGTAATGCGGTCAGTTTTTCAGCCATGAAAAATCCTCACTTTTCAGAATTCAATGTCTATTTCATTTTACCGCAAAATGGCTTATTTGTCAAGTAGTGTCAGGAATTTTCAGCACAATATTGAATCAGTCCGGAATACAGCGTAAAAGCAACTTTCTGCTGATATTCCGGAGTCATAAGCAAAGCTGCTTCTTCCGGATTGGAGAGAAAGCCGCATTCTGCCATGACGGTGGGATTTTTGCTGTAATAGCAGAGAAATAATTCTTTTCCGCATAGTTTAATTTCACGCTTGTTTTCTGGCTGAAGAAATGCAACAAATTGATTTTGAAGTATTTGCGCAAGTACAGAGTTTTTAGAATTTGTATCAGAATAAAACATCTGTGCGCCGCTGTATTTTGGGTCAGTAAACTGATTCTGATGAATAGAAAGACAGACAGCATCTTGTACAGAATTAAATAATTCCAGACGGTTATCCATATCAGAACTTTTTTGATTGGCAATGCCTTCTATGCCTTCATCATGAATAGAACGGTCTGTATCACGGGTTGTCAGTACAGTATAGCCTGACATCCGGAGCATATCACGAAGATTCAGCAGAATCGCAAGATTAATATTTTTTTCAGGGTCACCGTTGATAGAAACACAGCCGCCGTCAATACCGCCATGTCCGGCATCGAGAATAAT
>DJXC01000144.1:26429-26600 GCA_002449575.1 Ruminococcus sp. UBA7014 | reverse complement strand
TTTCTGCGCCAGCAGAATTTTACAACCGGATTTTTCCTGCACAGACTTCAGAATTTTCAGATTGGATAATAATTTTTCTTCGTCCAGTACATAGGCAGGTGTATGCTGTACCTGTGTGATAGCTTTCAACTGATTCTGCATGTCAATCTACCAATACCGGATTTTCATTCA
>DJXC01000144.1:0-26376 GCA_002449575.1 Ruminococcus sp. UBA7014 | reverse complement strand
TACCAATACCGGATTTTCATTCACTACCCACGGCAGCCCGTACTGATTCAGCATATCCATATAGGGGTCCGGGTCGAATTCTTCAACGTTGAAAACACCTGCACCGCTCCATGTTCCGGAAGCTACCAGAGCTGTACCAATCATCGCCGGAACACCTGTTGTATAGGAAATCGCTTGTAACCCTGTTTCTTTATAGGCTTCCTGATGGTCACAGATATTATAGATATAAACGCTCTTTTTCTTGCCGTCCTTGATACCTGTGAAAATACAGCCGATATTGGTCTTGCCGACAGTTCTTGCGCCGAGTGATGCCGGGTCAGGAAGCAGAGCTTTCAGGAATTTAATCGGCACAATTTCATGACCTTCAAATTCGATAGGTGTTGTGCCGAGCATTCCGACATTCTGCAAACAGTTCATATGTGTCAGATAACTCTGACCGAATGTCATAAAGAAACGGATTCTCTTGACGTTCGGAATATTTTTTGCCAGAGATTCGATTTCTTCATGATGAAGCAGATACATATCTTTCTGACCAACACCATCGAAATTATATTCCCTCTTGATTTCCATCGGCTTGGTTTCTACCCAGTGACCGTTTTCCCAGTAAGAACCATTTGCAGAAACTTCACGAAGGTTAATTTCCGGATTAAAGTTTGTTGCGAACGGATAGCCATGGTCACCGCCGTTACAGTCAAGAATATCAATATAATGAATTTCATCAAAATAGTGCTTTAATGCATAAGCTGTGAAAACGCTTGTCACACCGGGGTCGAAGCCTGTGCCTAACAAAGCAGTTAATCCGGCTTTCTTGAACTTTTCCTGATATGCCCACTGCCATGAATAATCAAAATAAGCTGTAAAGCCTTTTTCCTGACAGCGTTTTTCATAAATTTTGCGCCATTCCGGGTCGTCAGTATCTTCTGCTTCATAGTTAGCAGTATCAACATAATTTGCACCGCATTCCAGACAAGCATCCATGATAGTCAAATCCTGATACGGGAGTGCAACATTCAAAACAGTATGGGGTTTGAATGCTTTCATCAAAGTAACAAGGGATTCCACACTGTCAGCATTAACGGTTGCAGTTGTCAGCTTTGCACTGGTAGTCGGTGCAAGTTTTGCTGCTAACGCTTCGCATTTGGAAACAGTTCTGCTTGCAATGCAGATTTCTGTAAACAGCGGATTCTGACAGCATTTGTGAATGGCAACGGTTGCAACACCGCCGCAGCCGATAACTAATAACTTCATAATGAAAAATCTCCTTTATGATTTATTTTTATGTTCTTCTTCTTCCAGTAAATCTTCCACATATTTCGGAAGCATAAATGCACCCATATGCAGATTAGTAGTATAATACCATGTTTTGAGTTTTCTGGCTCTCCATCTCTGAGCATTCAAATCATGCAGAGGGTGATATTTTTTAGAAGCAAAGCCAAATAACCAATATCCGGACGGGCAAGTCGGAATATGCGCCTGATATACTCTGCTGATGGGAAAACTTTTATACGCTTTCCGGTGCATTGCCCGGCAGGTTTCCTCATCCTCATCGAAGAACGGACTTCCGTGCTGATAGACCATAATGCCGTCATCATGCAGGGCTTTGTAACAGCTTCCGTAAAATTCTTTTGTAAACAGTCCGGCAGTATGTCCCAGCGGGTCTGTGCTGTCGTTGATGATTAAATCATATTCATCCTGTTTTCCTCGCAGAAAACGCAGCCCGTCACGATAATAGACTTTCACACGGGGGTCATCAAGTCCTCTTGCATTATCAGGAAAGAATTCCTGACAGACTTTGACAAATAATTCGTCTGGTTCGACAACGTCAATTTTCTCGATTTCGTCATAATAAGACAATTCACGGGCGACACCGCCGTCACCGCCGCCGATAACCAGTACTTTCCGGACATTCGGATGCACTGCCATCGGAACATGAACAATCATTTCATCATAGGTAAATTCATCTTTTTCGGAGAAGATAACACTTCCGTCAGATGTCAGAAACCTGCCGAATTCTTCGGATTCAAAAACATCAATTCTCTGAAAGTCACTGACACCGGAGAACAATTGTTTTTCCACACGGATGGACATTTTGACATTATGGGTATGCATTTCAGAAAACCAGAAATCCATAAAAATCCAACCTCCTTTATTTTGTCAGTTTCTGAAAGATTATTTCAGAACGTTTAATTTTTCAAGAGTGCCGTCTTCCGGACCTTGCATGGAACAGCCTTTTTCTTTGGAATAGAGGGTATAATCAATAATTTCTTTGGTAATCATTTCACCGGGGGCGAGAATCGGAATTCCCGGCGGATAGCACATGACAAATTCTCCACAGATTCTGCCGGCAGTTTCCCGTATCGGAATCAGTTCCTTTTCAGAATAAAAAGCTTTCTGAGGCGTTGTTGCCACGATAGGCGTAATATATTCTGCACTGTGCAGACCAGAAATATCATGCGCATACAGTCTTTTAATATCTTCCAGTGCGCCAACCAGCCTTTCAATATCCTGAATTCTGTCACCTATCGAGATATACGCTAAGATATTGCCAATATCGCCGAATTCTATCTGAATATCGTACTCATCACGCAAAAGGTCATAGACTTCAATTCCGGTCAGACCAATATCACGGGTATAGACAGACAATTTTGTGACATCATAATCGAAAATGCTGCTGCCGTTGACAAGTTCTTTACCGTAAGCATAATAGCCGCCTATCGAATTGATTTCATCACGGGCATATTCTGCCATACCAGCGACTTTCTCGAATGACTGATGTCCACGCAGCGCAAGATTTCTCCGGGAAATATCCAGACTGGACAATAACAGATAAGATGCACTTGTGGTCTGGGTGAGATTAATAATCTGTTCGACATAGCGTGTATTGACGTTTTGATTCAGCAGTAACAAAGAACTTTGTGTCAGGCTTCCGCCGGATTTGTGCATAGAAACGGCAGCCATATCTGCACCGGCTTCCATTGCCGAAACCGGCAGTTTTTCGTGAAAATACAAGTGTGTTCCGTGAGCTTCATCCGCAAGAACCATCATGCCGTGTTCATGCGCCAGTTTCACGATAGAGCGCAAATCGGAACAGATGCCGTAATATGTCGGATTGTTGACAAATACGGCTTTGGCATCAGGATTGGCAAGAATTGCCTGTTCTACCTGAGAAAGCTCCATGCCTAGTGCAATACCGATATGAGCATCTACATCCGGATTGACATAAACCGGTTCTGCACCGCACAGAACCAGCGCATTAATCACGCTGCGGTGAACATTGCGGGGAAGAATGATTTTATCACCAGCTTTGCAGGCAGTCAGCACCATACTTTGTACAGCAGAAGTCGTACCGCCAACCATAAAATAAGCATAAGCTGCACCGAATGCATCAGCCGCCAGTTTTTCGGCTTCCATGATAACGGAAACCGGATGACATAAATTATCCAGCGGCTTCATTGAATTGACATCGAGAGAAACGCACTGTTCACCGAGGAGTTTTACGAGTTCGGGGTTGCCTCTGCCTCTTTTATGACCGGGGACATCGAACGGCACAACACGCTGACGGCGGAAGTGTTCGAGAGCTTCATAGACTGGTGCAGATTTTTGTTTTTCAAGATTCATAGAGCAGTCTTCCAATCCTTGATTTTTTAATATGATATAGCCTTATTATAGCATATCTGCGGGGTAATGTCAAGAGTTATCCGGCAGATAAAAAACTTTGCAGGAACGCTGAATTCAGTGAATTCCAGCCGGGATTGACGATATCCACAGAAGATTCTGCCAGCCGGCTGACAGTATCAAAATTCTGATGAATCCAGTTGTCAAGTTCTGGAATTTTCGCACCTGTGCCGAGTTCAGAAGTATTTGTTTTGCGTGCCAGAAGTTCATCAATCAGGGAAGAAATTTTCTGCGCTTCAGGGCAGCAGCGCAAATCACTGAACAGCATGGGTGGCGGTGTCTGGTGCTGAAAAATCCAGTAACAGGCTAACAGCGGACGAAGGACATAAAAATATTTTTTATAGCGCACCTGTTCTTTTTCGCAGTAGGCATGATAGTTATGCTTTGCAGTGGAAAGATAATGATAAATTCCTGTTTTCGGTGAAAAATAAGAAGTTATCATTGGTTTCATATTCTGAAAGCAGTCACTTGTCCGGTAGATAATCGGCGAAGCTGTCCACTCGAATATTGTGGGATTGGATTTATATAATAATCTCAACATTTTCTGCAAATCCCAGCCATTGACATCGAAAACGTCATCAAGCTGATATTCAATAACATCTCTGCCGGGGTTAAGTTTTAAATAATCGTCTTTCCGGCGGAGGTAGATAAATCTGACATCGAAATCGCTGTCAGGGGAAGCAAAACCCCACGCACGAGAACCGGATTCCACAGCATGTAAAATCCGGACATGTTCCTGCTGTTCGATTTCGGAAAGTTTCAGAAGGATTTGTTTTCTGATTTCAGTTTCGTTCATCATGACATTTCACATCACTTTCATGAAAAAAGCCCTGCCGTAACTGACAGGGCTTTCTGTACAAAATTCAAAATTATTTTTTATCAGGCATATGATAATTTTTATTGAAATCGTTCTTGATAGCCTGTAAGCGAACCTGGTCTTCCTGACGTTTTTTATGAGCATCTGCTTCAATCTGCTGCACTTCGGCGATACCGGAAGTAATGGTTTTCCATGCATTTTCGAGAGTTTCAATCTGGATGGAAGAACCAGAAGCCATTCTTGCTGTTGCCTGTGCCTGTGCAACTGTATTCTGTGCATTTCTCATGAGCATTTCATTGGTTCTCTTATCAAGTTCGGACATGGCATCCGCCTGAATTTTCTGCCGTTTCAGGAGCATTGCCTGCGCCAGAGCCTGCTTGAATACCGGAAGGGTGATAATAATCGCAGATTCCATTTTTCTGTAAAGATTATAATTGGAGAATTCCATTGTTTTCAGCATGGGGATAGATTCCATAGCAACGATTTCCGCAGTACGCAAGTCCTGTACACGCTGTTCGAGCAGAGAAAGTGCCTGCTGATAAGAAGTCAGCTGGAACTGCAAATCCTGATTGCCGGTAGATGCCATTTCCTGCTGTGTTTCGTCAATCGCCGTCTGAATTTCTTTGCAGCCCTGTTCGCCGGCATAGATATATGTTTCCAAATCATGATAGAAATTGACATTGGCATCAAACATGGTGCTTAATTTCTTGTTGGAAGTTCTGATTTCTTCCTGATACTGACGGAGCTGGACATAAATCTTGTCGATTTCACTGCCCATGTTGTTGTATTTCTTGAGAATTTTTTCAAGCTGCGCCTGTGCCTTGTTGAATAATTTCTGTAAGCCCTTGGGTTCTTTGAGTTCATCAATATTGAACTGGTCCATAATTTTGGAAAGGGCTTTCATGACTTCGCCAGTTTCGTTGAGCTGTGTCAGACTCATATTATTCAGGACAGTATCAGAAGCTTTGGAAATCTCCTCAGCGGCTTCTGAGCCGAATGAAACGATAGTACCCATATCAGAAATATCAATCTGACTGGTGAGTTCGTCAATTTTCTGCATATCCATATTCTGGACAAGCTGGTCTCTGTCAGCAACAATGTCATACTGCTGAACGGGTTCAATACTAGTGACTTCGGTTGCAGTCGGGGTGACGGTTACTGCCGGAGCAGCATTTTTCTGAAGATTCGGGGTATTGTTGTTTAAATTGATAGCCATAAGAATTTATCTCCTTTTTTTAAATAAATTACTGAACGGACTGGATTTCACCGGCTTTCCGGCATATTTCTGAAGGTTGGGAACACGGACATCATAAAGATATTCGCCAATCTGGTGTTCCTCTATCATATTTTTCTGAAAGAAGCGTTCTACGCACTGATAGCCTGTCGGCACAAGAAAGACAATATCAAAGCCGACCAGATTCAGAAATGCCATCAGAATCGAATCTTCCAGAGAAAGCATTTTTTCATCTGCAATCAGATATAGCAGTTTCGGATTTTTTTTCGTGAAATCGAATTTCTGAATTTCCCGTATCAGGTGAATATCAAGATTCAGCACAACGGAAACAATCAGATATTCTGTTCCGGTGTTTTCATAAGTGCCTTTGATAATGCGCTGGTCAAGCAGCAACTGGAGCTTATCAAGCATATGTTCCTGCATTTCGCCACGCAGGAAGCCGTATTTATAATTCTGATGATTCTTGATTCTGTCACGCTGCAGTTGTCCGTTCATCAGGAATTCTGTTGTAATATTCCGGAACGGGTTCATCATGTTATTCATCAGAAACGGCGCACGCTGAATGACAAACGGGCTTTCTGCCATGAGGACTTTTACCCAGTTCCAGTACTCTTGTATATCACCGTCCTTAACACCGGAAACTTTAGCAAAAATCACCGGAACAGTAACAGCATCATGCACAATCCCGAAATTCGGACGGAAGCTGACTTCCTCTTTCCAGTACAGGGCAATTTCTTCAAACGTAGTGCGGAGTGTAACCGCATTTGCTTTAGAATACTGTTGATTTCGGTAAATGCCGGAATCCTGATACAGGAGTGTGTCGAGTTCCCGTTCAGCATGATACGCAGTTGTGCCAAGGCGGAGTTCTGAAATATCTGTCGGGAAATGTTCGATTGCAAGGGAATTGTCATAATGTACTGTATACAAAAGTGCATCTTCCAGAAAACATTTCTGCTGTTCGGGATTTGGCAGAAGAATCAGAATATCAACAGGCAACCGTGCCAGAAACCGCAAGAACAAGGCTTCTTTCTCGTTCCGGCAGCCGCCCAGATACAGGAAACAACTGATTTCTGTTTCCTTACGATTCTGGAACAAAGCCGCCTGATACTTGCGCATCCAACAGACAAGATAAACTGCCTGACTGCTTAATTTATTCAGGTTCATGCCCTCCCGTTCAGATTCTGCAAGCATCAGGTCAACAAAGCTTTTTATCATCAGCCGTTCAAGCTGTATATTTGCCGGATAGCGAAAATTTGGCAGAAATTCTGCAATCAGGTTTTCAATTTTAGTGGCATTACCTCTCATGACAGTATTGATTTCTGCCGGAGAGGGTTCAGGCAGTGCAGTATCCAGAGCGACAATTTTTCGCCCGGATTCTTTCAGCTCTGTATAAGTCTGATATAATAAATTCGGATAATTCTGCTTTTCTTCGACACCGACAATACGACAAAACAGGTTATAGAACAGATTCGGGTTATTTCCTCTCTGTTCCGGTGCAGTGCGGATATCTGTGAATAATTTTTCTCCGGAATCAAGCCATGCATTTGTGCAGTTTTCGACTTCCGGAAGTATGCCATAAAGCCGTTTGCGGTTGAGTTCATCCTGAATTTCCTGCCGGACTGTTTTAAGTGTATAGCCGTCCGGGAATGGCTTCATCTCTGGAAGTACAAGCAGTTCTGAAAGCTTAGAACCTGCATCATATTTCAGATAATCGGCATCTCCATGATATTCCAGAAGAATGACATCACATCCGGCATGTGCCAGTACAGAAATAAGCAGTAATTCATGATTGGTAATATTGCCTTCGTAGAGGATTTTCGGCAGGTTGTCATTTCCCAGCAGACTAACGATTCTTTCAAATTTATAGTACAGCCAGCACATAAATTTAATATAGACGTTTTTGAGTACGCTTTCCGGCTTGCCGTTTTTGCGGAGGTCATCCAGTGTACGGTAAACAGAAGTGGAAACAGCCTGCCGCTGATTATCCTGCATACGAGGAAGCCATCTTTTCAGACTGCTTTCCAGAAAGCCGGGGCTTAACTGAAAGCTTGTTCCCATTTGTTCCTGATAGTAGGCAAGATTCTGATTTGTAGGGTTTGCAATACCGCCTTCCAGAACGACCCCGTTCTGCCGTGCTGCATTATAATAAGTCCGGATAAACTTCCGTATTTGCGGATTACAGCCGCTGATTCGATAGAAATACACGCCCTTTTCCCGGCGGCTGTTCAGGGAAAGAAAGAAATCATCAAGGGCATTTATTTTTTTATGTTCCGTGTTGATTCACTCCCATAAGATATATTACTATCATCATATCATATTTCAGACAGTTTGTCAAGAAAATTTCAGCGATTATTTACAGATTCTGGATATAAGTCATGATGGGTCAATCTGTCCCATGCGACCTGTTCCCATTTTGTGCCGGGTCTGCCATAGTTGCAGTACGGGTCAATGGAAATACCGCCTCTTGGCAGGAATTTTCCCCAGACTTCAATATATTTCGGATGCATGAGTTTTATTAAGTCATTCATGATGATATTTACACAGTCTTCGTGGAAATCTCCGTGATTCCGGAAGCTGAACAGATATAATTTCAAAGATTTGCTTTCCACCATGATTTCATCCGGCACATAAGAAATATAGATAGTTGCGAAATCGGGCTGACCAGTAATCGGGCAGAGACTGGTAAATTCCGGACAGTTGAATTTGACAAAATAATCCCTGTCCGGATGTTTGTTCGGGAATGTTTCCAACACTTCCGGTTGGTAATCGAATGTATATTTTGTATGCTGATTGCCTAATAAAGTAATATTGCCGTGTTCTTCCTGTGTACGCATAAAAATTCTCCTTTTTACAGATTAGGGTCATAGACAAGAACAATGTTAGTGGAAGAAGAAAGATAGGTCACACCATTAATTTTGACTTGTAACTGGTCTCCGTCTTCAAAATCTGTCCAAGAATCGACTTTTCCTTCGATGATTTTGCTGCCAGTATTCACATAGGCATAAGTGAAACGGTTGTTCGTATCTATCACCTGTTTATTTGCACAGCCAGTCATTAACAGGCAGATTATAAAAACCAGCGGAATTAATTTTTTCATGCTAATGATTTCCTTTCTGTATTTTTAATCCGGCAATGCAGGGTCTTTCACGCCGTTGAGCCGGAAGGCTTCCGCACGGTCACGGCACGTTCCGCAGATACCGCAAGGCTTGTCTCCCCCCTCATAACAGCTCCATGTGAGTTCATAAGGAATTTTTAATTCCAGTCCGGTCTTGACAACTCCGGCTTTTGTCATCTTCACGAACGGTGCATGAATCCGGAGCTGATTTCCGCTTCCCAGATAAATTGCCTGATTCATTGCATTGTTGAAATCATCGGAACAGTCGGGATAGGCATTCCCGGCAGCATCATCACTGTGCGCCCCATAATAGATAACCTCACAGCCATGAGAAAGCGCAATACTCGCCGCCGAAGATAAAAACAAACCGTTCCGGAACGGCACATAAGTCGAAACAGGTTTTCCGTCCGTTTCAGCAAGCTGTTCAGCATAGGAAGTTTTCGGGATTTCGGCATCAGCATTCTGTTCCAGAAGTGAACAGGAAGAATCTGCAAAGATAACTGACAAATCCAGAACTTTGAAAGCAACATGATAATATTCTGCCAATTTCCGGGAATATTCCAGTTCTTTCTTATGTTTCTGACCATAGAAAATGGCTAAGGCAAGCACTGCTTCTGCGCCATATTTCTGCACGGCAAGTGCCAGACAGGTGGCACTGTCCACACCACCGCTTGTAAGTACTAATGCTTTTCTCATAATATCAGCTCCTGTAAGTCTTTTTCTGTGCGGAATCTGCCCTTGAATGTCTTTGTCACTGTCCGTGCAGAAGTGTTCCGGATACCTCTTGCAGTCATACAGCTATGAGAACCGGTGATTAAGACACCGACATCCGGCGAACCTGTTGCTTCGGAAATAATTTCAGCAATATCATTTCCGAGACGTTCCTGTAACTGTAAGCGTTTCGCCGCCATATCGCAGATACGGGCAATTTTGCTTAATCCGAGAACTTTTCCGGCTGGCAGATATGCCACATTGACATACATATCATACATCAGTGCCATATGGTGTTCACAATAGCTGAATACCTGAATTTCTTTCATGACAACAGCGGAATCTGTACCGGAGGTTTCCTGTATGCTGAATGTTTTGCCGAATTTTTCGGCAATTTCGTGATTCGTATAATTTGTTCCTTCAAGGACTTCGGCAAACATACGGGCAACACGGTCGGGTGTTTCGAGGAGTCCTTCTCTATCGGGATTTTCGCCGATGGCTTCAAGCAGTCCACGGATATGATATTTAATTTTCTCCTGATTCATCATGATTATACACCTCCCTGCTCCGGATTCCAGATGAATTTATGCAGTTGCAACTGTACTTTGACCTGATTCAGATTTTTTTCTTTCAGAAAATCGACAATTTCAACAGGTTCGATATTTCCGAACACCGGACTGAAATAAACGGCAGCTTTATGGATTAAATCATATTTCTGAATGATATGATACGCTTTTTCCAAATCCTTCCGGTTTCCGGTAACAAATTTCACGACATCCAGATTTTTGTCCAGATACTGATAATTCTCTGTCAGCATAGCAGATTCCATGCCACTGGACGGCAGTTTATAATCCAGTGTAAATGCCGGGCGACAGGGCTGACAGGATAATTTTTGAATAGAAATACTGCCATTTGTTTCAATTTCGACTTCATGATTTTTTTTCATGAGTTCTGTAATCAGCAAATCAAGATGTTTCTGCAACAAGGGTTCACCGCCGGTTAGCGTAATATTTTTTATCTTTGCATTTTCGGCATAATTGACAAGCGATTCCAGAGAAAGCAATTCTGCCGGAGAATTTCCGTGATTTGCCCAGAGGGTATCGCAGTAAAAACAGTGCAGATTGCATTTCCGGAAGCGAATAAACAAGGCAAGTTCTCCGGCTTTTTTTCCTTCGCCGTTGATGCTGATGAATTTTTCTGCCACTGGATAGATAATTTCATTCATGCTGAATACTCCGCACAGTTATCAGGAGTTTCCCAGACAGTGACACGGCTGACGGGAAGTCCTTGTTTTCTGAGTATTTCCCAGAAATGCTTTGCAAAATTTTCGGCAGTCGGGCGGAACGGCACAGCAATCAGCCGGAACTGCTCTTCCTGCAAAGCTTCGAGTGTTTTTGCTTTCAGCGTATATTCTTCATAAATCAGTGCATGGTCAAAATCATCTGCCAGACTCCGGACAGCTTTTTTCAAATCGCCGAAATCAAGGAGCATTCCTTTTTGCTGACCGTCTTTTTGCAGAACTTCTCCGGAAATGCAGACTTCCAGTTTCCAGTGGTGTCCGTGCAGATTAGCGCATTTCCCGTCATATCCTGCCAGAAAATGGGCTGAATCAAATGCTGCTGCTGTTTTTAACTGATACATAAAAATTTTTTCACCTCAAATAAAAAAAATGCAGACGAATGCCTGCATTGAAAACGATTTTTCAATCAAGCCTCGGTTTTGTTCAGGCAGGAGAGCGCAAACGAACTGCCATAATATTTATTATAACACAGCTTTTCCGAAATGTCAAGATTTTGCGCAAAGTTACGCAAAATTCTGCAATTCCAGAAAAAAAGACAAATATTTAAAATTTTCTCTTGCATTTTTCATGATTTTGTGATATGATAATAATAAGCATAAATAAAATTACATGCCGAAAATTTTTTGTGCGTATGCACGGTCAGGAGAGTTACACATGCCAAAGAAACAGGATATTCACAAGATTATGATTATCGGCTCTGGTCCTATTATTATCGGACAAGCCTGCGAGTTCGACTATTCCGGCACGCAAGCCTGCAAGGCTCTGCGCAAGCTTGGATATGAAATCGTCCTTGTCAACTCAAATCCGGCAACGATTATGACAGACCCCGATGTTGCGGATATTACTTATATCGAACCGCTGAATCTGCACAGACTTACACAGATTATTGAAAAAGAAAAACCTGATGCCCTGCTGCCGAACCTTGGCGGACAATCTGGTCTGAATCTTTGTTCCGAACTGGCAAAAGCCGGTGTTCTGGAAAAGAATCATGTACAGGTAATTGGTGTACAGGTAGATGCTATCGAACGTGGTGAAGACAGAATTGAATTCAAGAATACCATGAATCAGCTTGGCATTGAAATGCCCCGAAGTCATGAGGCTTATTCTGTTGAAGAAGCTGTCAAAATTGCAGAAGAACTGCATTATCCGGTTGTACTGCGTCCGGCTTACACCATGGGCGGAGCAGGAGGCGGACTGGTCTATAATGTCGAAGAATTAAAGACTGTCTGTGCAAGAGGTCTGCAAGCTTCTCTGGTACATCAGGTACTCGTAGAAGAATGTATCAGTGGCTGGGAAGAACTCGAACTTGAAGTTGTCCGTGATGCAGAAAATAATATTATTACTGTCTGCTTTATTGAAAATATTGACCCTATTGGTGTACACACCGGAGATTCGTTCTGTTCTGCACCAATGCTGACAATTTCCGAAGATGTACAGAAGAAATTACAGGAATATTCCTACAAGATTGTAGAAGCGATTCAGGTCATTGGCGGCTGCAACTGCCAGTTTGCACATGACCCTGTTTCCGGCAGAATTGTTGTAATTGAGATTAATCCGAGAACTTCCCGTTCCTCTGCGCTCGCTTCCAAGGCAACAGGCTTCCCGATTGCACTGGTATCCGCAATGCTTGCCTGCGGTCTGACACTGAAAGAAATTCCGTGTGGCAAATATGGCACTCTGGACAAATACGTTCCGGACGGCGATTATGTCGTTATCAAATTTGCAAGATGGGCATTCGAGAAGTTTAAGGGTGCAGAAGACAAGCTCGGCACACAGATGAAAGCTGTCGGCGAAGTAATGAGTATCGGCAAGACCTATAAAGAAGCCTTCCAGAAAGCTATCAGAAGTCTGGAAACAGGTCGTTACGGTCTGGGCTTTGCCAAAGATTTCCATGACAAGTCCAAGGAAGAACTGCTGGCGATGCTGAATGTTCCAACAAGTGAACGTCAGTTCATCATTTATGAAGCCCTCAGAAAAGGCGCAACAGTAGACGAAATTTTTGAGCTGACAAAAATCAAGCATTACTTCCTGAATCAGATGCTGGAACTTGTTCAGGAAGAAGAACAGCTTCTTAAGCTGAAAGGTGCAGTGCCGGAAATGCCGATTCTTAAGCAAGCAAAACTGGACGGTTTCAGCGACAGATATCTGAGCATGTTACTGGAAGTGCCGGAAGAAGAAATCAGAAACGCAAGAATGCAGTTTGGTATCCATCAGGCATGGGAAGGGATTCATGTCAGTGGTACACAGAATGCAGCCTATTATTATTCTACTTATCATCTGGATGAAGATAAAAGCCCTTGCAACAATGACAAGCCGAAGATTATGATTCTCGGCGGCGGTCCTAACAGAATTGGTCAGGGTATCGAATTTGACTATTGCTGTGTACATGCAGCACTGGCTCTGAAAAAGCTCGGCTTTGAATCTATCATTGTCAACTGTAATCCGGAAACAGTTTCTACTGACTATGATACTTCTGACAAGCTTTATTTTGAACCGCTGACACTGGAAGACGTACTCAGCATTCACGAAAAAGAAAAGCCTGTTGGTGTCATTGCACAGTTTGGCGGACAAACACCTCTGAATCTCGCAAACGACCTGAAAAAATATGGTGTCAAGATTCTCGGCACATCTCCGGAAACAATTGACCTCGCTGAAGACCGTGACCATTTCCGTGCTATGATGGAAAAACTGGAAATTCCAATGCCGGAATCCGGTATGGCTGTCACTGTAGAAGATGCCCTTGCAATTGCAAATAAAATCGGCTATCCGGTAATGGTGCGCCCGTCTTATGTACTTGGCGGCAGGGGTATGGAAATCGTACATGATGACGATATGATGAAAGTCTACATGTCCGCCGCTGTTGGTGTCACACCGGACAGACCTATCCTGATTGACAGATTCCTGAATCATGCGACTGAATGCGAAGCAGATGCCATTTCTGACGGTACACACTGTTTTGTTCCGGCAGTGATGGAACATATCGAACTTGCCGGCGTACATTCCGGAGACTCGGCTTGCATTCTGCCTTCCAAGAATCTGACAGAAAAGCAGATTGCAACCATCAAGGACTACACTAAGAAAATCGCTGTGGAAATGGGTGTCTGCGGTCTGATGAATATGCAGTATGCTATCGAAGACGATACTGTCTATGTTCTTGAAGCAAATCCCAGAGCTTCCAGAACTGTACCGTTAGTATCGAAAGTTTGCAGTATCAACATGGTAAAGATTGCAACCGAAATCATCACTTCTGAACTGACTGGAAATCCCTCGCCTGTTCCGGAACTGAAAGACCATATTATCAAGCATTATGGTGTAAAAGAAGCCGTTTTCCCATTCAACATGTTCCCGGAAGTTGACCCTCTGCTTGGTCCGGAAATGCGCTCCACTGGTGAAGTGCTTGGTATTTCGGAATCTTTTGGCGAAGCTTACTATAAAGCTGAAGAAGCCACACAGACCCGTCTGCCTTCTGAGGGTACTGTTCTGCTGAGTGTCTGCGACAGGGATAAGCCGGAACTTCCTGAAATTGCCAAGGCATTCAACGAACTTGGTTTCAGAGTGATTGCAACGCATAAATGCTATAAATATCTGAAAGAAAGAGAAATTCCCTGTGAACGTATCTACAAAATGTATGAAGGCGGCAGACCGAATATCGGTGACTTCATCACAAATGGCGAAATTCAGCTGATTATTAATACCCCTGTCGGCAAGGAAAGCCGCCATGATGACAGCTATATCCGCAAAGCAGCTATCAAGCACAGGATTCCGTATATCACAACAATGGCAGCAGCAAAAGCCAGTGTTGAGGGGATTCGTGCCATCAAGGAAAATCAGCATTTTGGTGTCAAATCCTTACAGGCACATCATGACGAAATTGAATAAACAAGTTAAAAAAACAGGGGCTGTGTTTACAGTCCCTGTTTTAGCTATTATGAAAAGGAGTGAATGCTCATGAAAATTTGTCCTTTCTGTCATACTGCAAATGAAGATACTGCACAGAACTGTAAAAACTGCAATGTCAACTTACAGGCTGCCATTCCGGAAAAGCCGAAAAATAATACAATCTTGATTGTAATTATTATCATGTTGTTCCTGACGATTATCACAGGCATGATTCTGGCATTTCTGTATCTGAACAATAAAAATCAGGCACAGCCGTCAAATATTGTTATCAGTGATGATAAAAACCGTATTGTTCCGAATGTTTCTCCTACAGGACAGAATTTTTCATCAATCCTGATACCAGTTTCAGAAACAGAAACGGAAACGGAAACAGAAACGGAAACAGAAACGGTTCTGCAAACACAGCCGCCAGCCACAACTCCCAGAAAAGCTCCGGAAATCAAATGTAATATTCTGGTACAGGCGAATCCGCCCTATGATGGCTTTACTTATACACTGATGGTCAGCAGTGGCAATTATGATTATTATTATATAGAATGCAAAGAATATTCCGGCGGCAGTTCTTCTGCCTACACTTCACTTTCTGAACGGCACAGTGAAAAATTACTGTATCTGACGGCAGGCTCAAGTCTTGACCATGTTACTGCAACAGTTACTCCCTATTATTCTGACGGCACAAGCGGAAAAGTAATCACCTGTACAGCCAGACAGCCTTCTTATCTTGGACAGGGTACACCTGTCACCGGAACAGGGAAAATGATTCTGCGCACTGTACCTGATGATTCCGGTGATTCTTCTGGTTCTACCACTATCACGAAAATTCCGGACGGTTCTGAAATTGAAATTTTCTCTACTGACAGCAGCAGCTGGCGATATGTCATTTACGGCAATTATGCCGGCTATGCCAAAACAGAATATGCAAAACTTTACAGTGAAATCAGTAATTCCTCCAGAAGCAGCAATTCCACAAGCAATGTTTCCATGCCGTCAAATGCCTATTATCTGGGAGAAGGCACACCTTCTACCGGAACAGGAAAAGTCATTCTGCGCAGCAGTATGGATGATTCTTCTGACAGTAATATCATCACAAAAATCAAAGACGGTTCTAAAGTTTATGTTTATGATATAGGCAGTTCCAAATGGTATTATATTACTTATGACGGCAGTTATTCAGGCTATGCAAAAATCCAGTATATCAAGTTAGGAAATAGCAGCAGCAGTTCCACAAGCAATGTTTCCATGCCGTCAAATGCCTATTATCTGGGAGAAGGCACACCTTCCACGGGAACAGGAAAAGTCATTCTGCGCAGTAGCATGGATGATTCTTCTGACAGCAATATCATCACGAAAATCAAAGACGGCTCTGCTGTGACAGTCTATGATGTAGGCAGCTCCAAATGGTATTATATCACCTACAGTGGTTATTCCGGTTACGCTAAAATACAATATATTAAGTTATATTAAAAATAGATTTCATATTGACATTTTTTAGTTTTTATGTTATTATAAAATCATACAAATAAAATCTGTTTGACAAAGAGGAGGTATTTTTATGAAAAAAACAGAAAAAACCGCACTCACTGCGGCGGCATTCGCAGCGGCAATGAATCTGACAGCTTCCTGTCCGGCAGGCATGACTGTCGAAGCAGAATATACTCCTGATGGCATCTACTATTCTCAGGCACTTTATGACATGTTTGACAGGAATGTCGGCGATATTAACAGCGATGGTGGAATCGGTCTGACAGATGTGATATTTCTATATAAATATCTTATCAAACAGCAGCCCATGACCTATGAACAGTATGTGTCAGCAGATGTCAATCAGGATGAACAAGTCAATATCTTTGATTTCGTTCTGCTCAAACAGGCACTGCTGTCAGTCGAAGCACTTCCCGTTCCGGTCTATGGTCCTCCGGAATGGCTGGAAACCTCAGAAACATCGTACAATCCGGAAACAGATATTCCTGTAGATGTTTACGGTCCGCCGGCATGGTTCACTGACCCTACTGAAACAGAAGAAGAAATCCCGCAGCCCGATTATGGTCCGATATGGATTGAACCAGAAACAGAAGACCCGACAGAAACACTCCCTGCGCCTGTTTACGGTCCTCCCGAATATTTCGGCATAACAGAAAATCCGGAGGAATAAATCATGCTGAATGTTGAAGTCAAAAAAAAGAATCTGCAAACACTCCGGGAATACCGGAATGGTCTGCTCCAGAAGCCTGCACTGCGCTATTTATTTCTGGAACTGACAATGCGGTGCAATGAAAACTGCCTGCACTGCGGCAGCAGATGCAATGACGTTTTTTCAGAAGAACTTACTCCTGAACAGTACCGGAAGTTTCTGACACAGGTCAGACAAGATTTCGGAACAAATGACTATATGCTCTGCATTAC
Source organism: Ruminococcus sp. UBA7014 (assembly GCA_002449575.1). Taxonomy (GTDB): domain Bacteria; phylum Bacillota; class Clostridia; order Oscillospirales; family Ruminococcaceae; genus UBA3855. The sequence continues at coordinate 9,221 of DJXC01000144.1, read as the reverse complement.
CGGAGGTGAACCGCTGCTCCGGAAAGATTTCTTTGAGATTATGCATTCTGCCAAAGAGATGGGTTTCCGCTGGGGCATGACAAGCAATGCCACACTGATTGATGATGCTGTTGCTAATGAATTATATCAAGCTGGTATGGGTACAATTTCAGTCAGCATTGACGGTCTGCCGGAAACACATGATAAATTCCGTCGTACCAAAAACGGCTGGAATCGTGCCATGAACGGCATCGAAGCTCTGCTTCGTGTCGGCAAATTTCACAGTGTACAAGCAACGACTGTAGTCACGCACGAAAATATTTCACAGCTTGATGAACTTTATCGAATATTTGATAAAATGCCACTGGATTCGTGGAGAATCATCAACATTGAACCAATCGGCAGAGCGTTGGAACATCCGGAACTGCTTCTGACAAAAGAAGATTATCAGACCATGTTTGAATACATCCGGAACAAGCGTATTGCAGGCGAGCCTGTCTGTTATGGATGCAGCCATTATCTGGGACTGGAATATGAGCGTGAAGTCCGTGACTGGTATTTTTTGTGCATGGCTGGGATTTACACAGCGAGTATCACCGCAGCTGGTGATATTATCGGTTGTCTGGACATTGAACGCCGTCCGGAATTTGTACAAGGAAATATTCTGCATGACAATTTCAAAGACATCTGGGAGAATCGTTTTCAGATATTCCGTAAGAATCTCTGTGATGAAAATGAACGCTGTTCTGCCTGTGCAGAAAAGAATTTCTGTCATGGTGGTGCATACCACAGCTGGAATTTTGACAAACACGAACCTTATGTCTGTTTTAAAGATATTTTATTCTGAAATAAAAAACTCCGGTCATGTGCCGGAGTTTTTTTAAATCTACTTGACAAGTTTTTCATTTTATGATATAATCATAATCATAATATCAGAAAAGGAGTGTTTGTTTTGTATCCCGAAGAACAAGAATTTTTAAAAAACTATCATCTGGAAGATTATCCCCGTCCTTCTGTCACAGCAGATATTGCTGTTTTCAGTCTGCATCAGGAAGAACAATGGGGGTATCGCCGAGAACCAGAAAAGAAACTTTGTATTCTGCTGATTCAGAGAGGAAATCAGCCGTTCAAAGACTGCTGGGCATTACCCGGCGGATTTCTCCAGCCCGGTGAAACTGTCGAAGTCTGTGCCGGACGGGAACTACAGGAAGAAACCGGCGCAGAAGTGAAATTACTCCGGCATATCGGCATATTCAGTCAGCCGGAACGTGACCCCAGAGGATGGATTGTCTCAAATGCTTTTTTATCTGTTCTGAATCAGGAAGCACTTTCTCAGATGGAAATTCAGGGCGCAGATGATGCCGCCTGTGCAAAATGGTTTGACATTACATTTACACAGAATCTTCTGACACTCCGCAGCGGAGATACGATTCTGACAGCCAAAGTGAAAGAAATCAGAAATCAGTTTGACATGCCAGAGTTTGCAATTCTGGAAAGCGGCGGACTGGCATTTGACCATGTAAAAATTATCGCTGCTGCCCTGACATATCTCCGGCAGGAGTCCAGAGAATTCCGGCTGATTTTTGATTTTCTTCCGGAGGTTTTCACACTGACAGAATTACAGAAAGTTCAGGAAGCTGTTACCGGAGAAACGGTTTTATCTGCCAATTTCCGGAGAAAAGTTTCTGCCCGTGTAACTGCAACGGAAGAATTCACAGAAGGTGCAGGACATCGTCCGGCGCAACTTTACCGGAAAAGCAAATAATTATTTTACTGTAAAAACGCACAGTGCCGTCGGCATTTCTGTCGACGGCATCTGCTGTTATTTTCTGAGTACAGATTTATCTTCGATGAGAGGTACTTCAAAATCACGGAGGGCTTCGCTGATACGGTCACGGGCTGCCAGAAATGCAGAAACCACAATGGGGTCAAAATGTGTTCCTTTTTCTTTTTCTATGATAGCATAAGCTTCATTAATCGACATAGAACCTTTATAGCATCTTTGGGAAACAATGGCATCAAACACATCAGCAACTGCCATAATTCTGGCACACAGCGGAATATTATGTTCTGCAATGCCTTGTGGGTAGCCTTTGCCGTTCCACCACTCATGATGACCATAAGCCATTTCTACCGCAATATCCAGATAGCTGAAATGTCCAAGAGAGTTTTCGGCATGAAGCAGAAGTTTTCTGCCTTCAGTAGTATGACTTTTCATGATTTCATATTCTTCGTCAGTGAGTTTGCCCTGTTTTTTCAGAATGGAGTCAGGAACGTGAATTTTCCCGATATCATGGAGCGGAGCGGCAACAACCATATCTTTGATATATTGCTTGTTCAGCACGCTTTGATACCAGCCTTCACTAAGCAGTTCTTCAGCGATAATTTCCACATATTTTGCAGTTCTGCGGATATGACCACCGGTGCTTTCGTCACGGTTTTCGACAATATCCGCCATAGTAATGATGATATTATGCTGCATATGAAATAACTCTCGCTGCATATGGGCATTTTTATTGCCAACCAGTACCAGAATAATACTTGTCAGTGTTACAGCAAAGCCGATAATGCTCATCATTGTGCTTTCCAGAAGTGCGATTTCACGGAAATTTTCTTCACTGATATTATAATAAGAATAGACTGCTGCAACAAAGCCATACATTAAAATGCCGATGACATAAATCAGCACTCTTTCCCAGACTTCCAGTTTTCGGTAGTGCATTTCTTTCCGGAAATTTTTCCGCCATTTTCTGCCGGCGACAACAAAGCCGATTAAAAAGCCGCCTAAAATCATATATAAGCCGATGGAATAAATTTCTTCTGCGTTTTCACTCATATGCAGAATTGTCACGGGCAATGTTTCCAGAGGCATCAGAAGACCATAACACAGTCCGGCAACCGGGATAAACTGTAGTGTTTTAAAAAATCTTTTTTTCCCTTTTCCTGCTGTCAGGAAACAGTAAACTGCGATAGAAATTCCAAGCATGACTGACCCTGCAACTGTTCCGCCGAACAGACATACCACAAGAATCAGCAGATAAGCAGCCGCAATAAACAGAAACTGCGGATTGAACAGTTGATTTTCCTGTTTTTTCAGCGGCGGAATTAAAAAAATATATCTGGAAATCATCAGCATAGCAATAAAATCCAGTGTCATTTTCGCACATTCATAGATATGTGTCTGCATGAATCATCACATCCGTAATCTTAATAAAATAATCTACTATAAGTTTATTATAGCATATTGTTTTCAGAATTGCAAGAGAAAATTCATATTTTATTCATAATATAAAAAATTCTAACAAGCTCTTGCATTTTCTTGTAAAATATAGTATAATAAACATGTGCATTTCTGAAAATCAGGGAGGTGATGCGCTGTGCTGACAAAACTACTCAGCCGCTGCACCTGTGCGGAGTGTCAGCAGTGCTGTATTTTTGACAGTTATGATATCTGGAATACACCTGTTCTTGTTCCGGAAATCCGGAACAAAATCCGTCAGATACTGCCGGAGATGGAATTTATTTCTACAGGAACAGAATCTTATCTGTTTAAAATTCATACAGAAGCAGAAAGTTTTTCCTGTCCCCTGCTCAGTACGGAACAGGGCTGTCTGCTCGGAGAGGAAAAGCCGTTTGACTGTCAGATATTTCCGCTGCGGATGATGCATCTTGACAGCAGCATTGTCATCGCCGTTTCACCGCTCTGTGATGCAGTCATGCAGCATTCTATGAAAACGCTGCTGAACTTCCTGAAACAGGAACTGGCAGAAACATTATTTGCCTATGCCGAACAGCATCCGGATGTGATTCATGTCTATGACCCATTTTATCCGGTATTGTTATGGAAACCGCAGAAATTTTAATCATCGGAGGAAATCTATCATGTCAAATCAAAGTTATGAAAGTCCGTTCTGCACCCGTTATGCAAGCAAGGAGATGCAGTATTTATTCTCAGCCGATAAGAAATTTACTACCTGGCGCAGACTCTGGGTTGCTCTGGCAAGAGCCGAAATGCAACTTGGTCTGAACATAACACAGGAACAAGTTGATGAACTGGAAGCAAATATCGAAAATATTGATTATGAAATGGCAGCCAGAGAAGAAAAGGCTGTCCGTCATGATGTGATGGCACATGTACATACTTATGCTGCTGCCTGCCCCAAAGCCGGAGGAATTATTCATCTGGGTGCGACTTCCTGCTATGTTGGTGATAATACAGATGTTATCATCATGAGAGATGCGCTTCAGGTAGTCAAAAGAAAATTAGTCAAAGTAATTTCTCAGCTTGCAAAGTTTGCGGATAAATATAAAGCACTCCCCTGTTTAGCCTATACACACTTGCAGCCTGCACAGCTGACAACCATCGGCAAGAGAGCAACACTCTGGTGCAATGAATTATTAATGGATTTAGAAGATTTGGATTTCAGAGTCAAGTCTCTGAAATTATTAGGCTCTAAAGGCACGACAGGTACACAGGCTTCTTTCATGGAACTGTTTCATGGTGATACAGACAAAATCAAGAAGCTGGAAGAACTGATTGCAAAAGAAATGGGCTTTGATGCCGTTGTTCCGGTATCCGGACAGACCTATTCCAGAAAAGTGGATTATCAGGTATGTTCTGTACTTGCCGGAATTGCACAGTCTGCAAGCAAATTCTCAAATGATATCAGATTAATGCAGAGTTTCAAGGAAATGGAAGAACCCTTCGAGAAAAGTCAGATTGGTTCTTCTGCCATGGCATACAAGAGAAACCCCATGCGTGATGAAAGAATTACTTCTCTTGCAAGATATGTAATGTGTGATGTACTGAATCCGGCATTCACCGCCGGCACACAGTGGTTTGAAAGAACGCTTGACGACTCTGCCAACAAGAGAATTGCTGTAGCCGAAGCCTTTCTTGGTGTAGATGCCATTCTAAATATTATGCTGAATGTAACTGACCCGGAAAATGGTTTTGTCGTTTATGACAAGATTATCACACGGCGGGTCATGGCAGAACTGCCGTTTATGGCTACTGAAAATATCATGATGGACGCTGTCGAAAAGGGCGGCAACCGTCAGGAACTGCATGAAAAAATCCGTCAGCTTTCCATGGAAGCCGGAAAACGTGTCAAGCAGGAAGGTCTTGACAATAATCTCTGTGAACTTATTCTTGCTGAACCCATGTTCCAAATCACAAAGGAAGAAATGGACGCTATCATGAAGCCGGAAAACTTTATTGGCAGATGTCCTCAGCAGGTAGAAGAATTTATTGCAAACTGCGTTCAGCCGGTTCTGGATGAAAACGGCGTTTCTGACGACAAAGCCGAAATCAATGTTTAAACAGTTTGCCGTTGTCCGTGTCATCAATGAGAATTACAGCAATACCGGTGTTCACAAAGGTGACACGGGAACGGTTCTTGAAATTTATGATGATAAGTGCTGTGAAGTTGAATTCTGTGACAAAAACGGCATTACTTATGCATTACAAACATTTTATATGAAAGATTTGGAGCTGAAAGATTTATGAAACGAATTGCAAGTTTTTCCGTGAATCATGATATTCTGGACAAGGGCATGTATATTTCCAGAAAAGACGGAGACGTTATCACTTATGATGTGCGCATGAAAAAGCCAAATAATCCAGAAAATGATTATATTTCCCCCGCCGGTGCGCATACAATAGAACACCTGATGGCAACCTATATGAGAAACAGCGACTATACCGACAGCATTATCTATGTAGGTCCTATGGGCTGTCAGACCGGATTCTATTTTCTGACCCGTGATGATGTTCCGGCAGAAACTGCCATCAAATTAGTACAGGACTGTATGCAGTTTATTGTTGATTTCGAGGGCGAAATGCCCGGCGGTAAACGCATTGAATGCGGTCAGTATCTGCTTCATGACATCCCGGATGCTAAAAAAATTGCTGCTGATATGATAACAGTCCTCAAAGACTGGACTCCCGAAAAACTTACCTATCCGACAGCATAATGCAAAATCAGCAGAATCTCAGCTACAGAGTGGCATTAGGCGGAATTGTTTCCGCCTTCTGTCTGGCAAGCATGTTTCTGACAGGTGTGTTTCCGCTGTTATATCTGGTACTGCCTATGATTGCTGGAATCTTATTATTAATCGTTGTGATGGAAGTCAGCATTCAGTGGGCATGGGTGACGTATATTGCTGTCGGCTTGCTTTCGCTTTTGGTAACTTACGATAAAGAAGCCGCCCTGATATTTATCCTGTTTTTCGGTAATTTTCCGCTTGTCCGGCACTATCTGAAAAAAATCCCCTCCCGGCCTCTACAGGTTATTTTTAAACTGCTCCTGTTCAATTTCAGCATGATACTGTATTTTTATCTCAATACTTATCTGTTCGGAATGCAGGAACTTCTCGAAGAACTCCAGAAATACGGCAGACATGCAGGAAAAATCATGCTGATTCTGCTTAACCCGTTTTTCCTTATGTATGACACTTCCCTTGACGGACTCTGTGAACTCTATTCCCGTATGCTAAAACCTAGAATCACCGGCAGAAAAGTCTGAAATTTCCCGGATTCTTCCTTGACATGCCAATGAAAATATGCTATAATAATACAGGACAAAGGGCTGCTTCTGCCCTTTGTTCAATCCAGATGAAATTTTTTAACGGAGGTCTGAAATGAAAAGACTGGTTACACGAAGCGACTTTGATGGATTGGTCTGTGCTATGCTGCTCAAAGAACTTAACATGATTGACGAAATCAAATTCGTACACCCCAAAGATGTACAGGACGGAAAAATTGATTTGTCCGAAAACGATATTACAACCAATCTCCCGTTCGATAAAAGAGTCGGTCTTGCTTTTGACCATCACGAAAGTGAATTAATCAGAAACAAGCTGGAAGATTATAAAGACAAATATATTATTGACGGCAATGCCAAGTCAGCTGCCCGTGTGGTTTATGACTATTACGGCGGAAGCAAAACATTCCGCTATGTATCCGAAGAAATCATGACTGCTGTTGACAAAGGCGACAGTGCCGACTTTACCGAAGATGAAATTCTGCATCCAACTGGCTGGGTTCTGATGAATTTTATTATGGATGCCCGTACTGGTCTGGGAAGATTCCATAATTTCAGAATTCCCAATTATGACCTTATGATGATGCTCATCACCTACTGTGTAAATCATAAAATCAGTGAAGTACTTCAGCTCCCTGATGTGAAGGAACGTGTTGACCTGTATTTTGAACAGCAGGAACTGTTTAAGGCACAGCTTGACAGAATTGTCAGAATTGACGGAAAAGTAGCAATTATCGACCTTCGGAACGAAGAAACCATCTATGCCGGCAACCGCTTTATGATTTATGCAATGCATCCGGAAATAGAACTTTCTGTTCATGTAGCATGGGGATTCCGCAAGCAGAATACAGCTGTCATGATTGGCAAGTCGATTATCAACCGAAACTCTGATTTCAACATTGGAGAACTTTGTCTTTCCTATGGCGGCGGCGGTCATGCCAATGCAGGCACTTGTCAGCTTGACAATGATAAAATTGATACCGAGCTGCCTGTCATTATTGACAAGCTCAACGGCAGAATTTAACTATGATGCAAAATAATCTGAAAAAATTTCGTCTTGCACAACGGCTGACACAGCAGGATGTTGCAGAAGCACTGCAAATTCCTACAAACAGCTATCAGCAGTACGAAGCCGGCAGCCGAAACATGAAGCCAGAAATGCTGATTGCTGTCGCTCGGTTCTTTGATGTGCCTATTGATGAAATTTTTATGCACCATCTGCCGGAACGCTACATCAGCGTTTCTGCTGACCAAAAAAGAATTCTGACAAAATATGCAACTTTGACCGAACAGCACAAGCGGCTTATTCGTGTCATTTTGGAAGAACTTTCTGCCCCTGAGTCTGGCGGCATTTCCATGCAGCAGAATACAGAACTTCGGATTGCAAACCGCAGTTCTGGAAACCTTCCGCAGTCCGAAGCCCCGTCCGCAGAACTGAATCTGGAGCAGCTGCCGGATGTACCGGAAGACCTCTGATTTTCTGCCGCATAGAAAGAACAATTTATGAATTATGGAATTTACAAACAGGCACGGAATGCCTCATGAAATTGTCTGCTTGACTGTGACATTCGGTCTTTACCGATAACGCCTGTACCGATTGTGCATTCTTACGGCATTTATTGCAAGCATCATTCAGCGGAAGCACTGTCCGGAAAATCAGGGCTTATTATGCATCAGGACGGAAAGACCTCTATTTTTATCAATAAAGAAGAGCATATGCTCCGGCAGCGATTTACCATTATGCATGAACTGGGACATTTTCTGCTTGGACATTTGGGAGACATCCCGTTTGCACGAAGTGAAGAGGAATGCCGTCCGGCAGAAGAACAGGCAGCCGATAAATTTGCAATTGATATGCTTGCACCTGCCTGTGTGTTATGGGGAATGCGGCTGCAAACTCCGGAGGAAATCGCAAAATATTGTCAGATTTCCATTGCAGCGGCAACTTTCCGGGCAGAACGCATGAAGTTGTTATATCAGAGAGGAATGTTTTTGACACATCCTTTAGAACAGCGAGTTTATGCACGGTTTCTGCATTATATCCGAAAAAATAGAAAACACGATTTATGAATCCCGTTACAGAAAGAAAGGAATTCAACTTATGAACAATACACATCTAAAGTCGGAATATGCCCGAAAAATTGAAAATATGCTGGCAGATAAAAATTTTCCTTATCGCCGGGGCAATATCGTATGGGTACAGATTCCAGAGGAATGGAAAAGCAGCACGCATATTCAGTCTGGTATCCGGAGAGGCGTTATTTTTTCAAACGATGTGAATAATTTATTTTCAGACCTGATTTATATTATTCCTTGTTCCCGTAAGAAAAAGCATATGAAACTGCATGTAAAGCATCATGACCAGTATATTCTTGCAGAACAGATTATTCCGATTGACAAGTCATGGATTCTGTTTGACAGAGGTTTTGAAAAAATTGACAGTTTGACACTAAAAAAAGTAGAATCTAATTTTATGAAACAGTTTGGGCTGAAAGCTTTGATTGCTTCCTGATGCTGTATACATAATTCATTTGATTAGATTCAGGAAAGGAGAAATCCGAATGGGTTTTCAGATTCCTATGAAAATAACCGGAGCGATGGATAGCAGTACCATTATCACGCCCGGTCATATCAAGCCAGCATTTACATCTGCGACTATCGGACAAGCCGGGACGGTTCAGCAGAGAACAAATCCTG
>DJXC01000130.1 GCA_002449575.1 Ruminococcus sp. UBA7014 | reverse complement strand
TTCCGGTGCAGGAAGTGCCGGCGGAAACAGCAGTTCCGAATTCGACAACGGCAAAATGCGTTCTGATTTTAATGCCGTGACCTGTGCCAGAGAAATGGGAGTCGGCATTAATCTGGGAAATACATTCGAGGCTTACTGGGAAGATAAAAATAAAGAATTTACCGGCGCACAGACTATCGGCGACAATACGCCTCAGAATTATGAAACTTGCTGGGGAGCGGTTGTGACAACGCCTGAATGCATCAGCGGCATGAAAGCTGCCGGATTCCAGACCGTCCGGATTCCGGTCTACTGGGGGAATATGATGGAAAATGACGGAGAATTTACCATCAATGCGGATTATATCGCCCGTGTCAAGGAAATTGTTGACGAATGCCGGAAAAATAATATGTATGTGGTTTTAAATATCCATCATTATGATGAATTCTTAATCAAGCATTTTGAAAAAGAAGAAGTCCTGAAAGCCTCGGCGCATCTTTGGGAACAGATTGCAGAATATTTTAAAGATTATTCTGATTATCTGGTCTTTGAAGGCTATAACGAAGCACTCGGCACACCCAAAGAAGAAAACGGCTGGGCAGAACGTTCTGACGAAGCGTATGCTTATGTCAATGACATGAATCAGGTCTTTGTCGATACTGTCCGGAAATCCGGCGGCAATAATGCTGAAAGAATTCTGATTGCTTCCGGCTACTGGACAAATATCGACAATACAACAAACGAAAATTTCAAGATGCCGACAGATTCCGCTGCTGATAAAATGATGGTATCTGTACATTATATTGATAATGCTATCTACTGGACAAATCAGGTTGGCGGTTCTCGCTGGATGGAATACAGTACAGAACAATGCGAATTATTAAAAAATCGCTTTACTGCTGAAAATATTCCGGTATTCGTTGGCGAATGTACTTCTGTTTATACTGCTGACCATATCACGAAACATAATCCGGAATATACAGAATCTTCTCAGATTATGGGTTATATTCTGGATATGGCTGTTGATTATGGCTTTGTGCCGGTGCTGTGGGATACGAATGATAATTTCTACTCACGGACGGAAAATAAAATCAAATCTGATACTGACCAGACAGCAATTACAGAAATTGCAGGGAGAATTACGAAATGATAAAACTGAAAGACCATGCTTATTATCAGGAAACGATTCGTTTTATGAATCTTTCGGATGAAATAGAAGCGATAGGCAGAGCAGCGTTTTCAGAATGCAGGTCTCTGCAAACGTTGAAACTGCCGGAACATCTAAAGGAAATCGAGATGAGTGCGTTCTATCATTGCAGCAGTCTGGAAAGTATTTCCATTCCGAAACAGGTAAGAACAATTGGCAGATATGCCTTTTATGGCTGTGAGTCGCTGAAAGAATTTGCTGTCAGTCAGGAAAATGCATGGTTTTCCAGCCAGAATGGTATGCTGCTGAATAAAAGCGGAGAAACTTTGCTTGCTGTACCTTATGGCAGATACGGCGAACTGTCTGAAATTACTGTTCCGTCCGGAATTCTCAAAATCGGACATGCGGCATTTCGTGACTTCAAAAATCTCAAAAAAGTAATTCTGCCGGAAGGTCTGGAAGAAATTCATCCGGAAGCATTCAAAAACTGTACGAATCTGACAGAAGTCACCTTTCCGGAAAGTCTGTATGCGATTGGTAAATCTGCTTTTTATAGCTGTAATATCAAAAATCTGGTGATTCCAGATACTGTCACAGCAATTGGAAAAGATGCATTTTCACAAATTGATTATATGCACCTGGAATATCGGGGTGTGCTTCTTCATGCTGTTAAGTGTAAAGGTGTAATTAAAGATTATTGGGAATGTCCAAACATTAAAAGCGTCATCCAACTGGTAGATGAAGGAGATTTTTCTGTTCTGCTCACGGATGAAATAAAATACAGCATTATCAAACAGCTACTGGAGAAAGAAAAATATCATGATTTTTTCAGGAAATATATCTGTTCTGTCATGCAATGGCTGATTGACAAAAATGAAAAAGAAATGGTACATGCCCTGATTTATGCCGGAACATTTCTGAATGCAGAAAACATTGACGAAATTATCCGCTATGCTATCGAAAAAGAAAAATATGAGATTCAGTTAATGCTGACAGCATATAAAGAAAAATATATCGGTTACCGAAATATTACCGAAATTCTGAAATTATAGCCAAAAAACCGCTGTGATGACAGAAATCACAGCGGTTTGCATCAGCGGTTTACTTAACAGGAAAATTTTCTGTTTTCAGCAGACCGACAATCAATTTCATAATGCTGAGAGAGTCGGTCGAATCGGGTTTGTCATTCTGATTGACATCAGCATTCAGCAGACCTTTGGAAGAAAGGCTTTCTTTTCCAAGAATCGCTCTGTTGACTGTGATAACATCCAGAATATCTACTTTTCCGGAGCAGTCAGCATCACCCCATACCGGAACGGCTGTAGTTTCGCTGCCTTCGGGAGGTGTTCCCCAGACAAGTTCATCATCAATATACATTGTGATACCGTCTGTCAGTTCCGGAGCTTCGTTGAGTTCCTTACCAATTTCGGTTGCTGTCCGGACAGCTTTCCGGCTGTAGTCGTTGGCAGAATCCCAGATGAAAGTATATTCAGAATTCTGCGTGGTATCCATCAGTGCAAACTGTACCTGTAAATCACCATAGAACTGATAATCTTTCCAGTTCAGTTCCAGATAACAGTCACCATTATCATTATACTGTACCAGATTGTAATCTACAACATATTTTCCGTCTGTACTGGATTTCATTTCGTCATAGTCGGAGCGGATTTCGATATTATCCAGAGTTTGTCCGTTCCTGAGCAGTTCGGAAATATTGAAATAATATCTGACTTTGATATCATCCAGATATCTCGGCGGCTGAGAGGAGAGATTTGCAATTTCAATCAGAATCTGTGTTGCCATGTTGTCTTCCTGACCAACAGCAGCTTTCAGCGTGAATTCTGTAATTTCACCTTTCAGGCTTTCTTCGGAAGGCGGAAAGTTTGCTTCGGGCTTGTCGCCGTTGGCTTTGCCATAATATTGATAGAGTCCGGCACATGCACCGACAAATCCGGCATTATAGTCAACAGCTACTTCGTTATAGATATAATCTTTTGTCTGGTCTCTGTGCCAGTCATCTGCATCAGGTCCTCCGACAAGTGCGCCCCACAGGACATGGGTCTGGTCTTCGGGGTCGTCCATGTTCAAAGTCGTTGAACCGTGTGCCGCTCTGTGATGAGGATGACAAGCACCATTTTCAAGGTCATAGCCGACAATATAGGAACGTCCCATTGGATTATTACCCATGATATATTCCATCTGCCCTTTTGCCCAGTCAGCAAATGTCATATCTCCGGTTTCTTTTGCATAAACCATGGCTTCGAGCTGTGCAGCAGTATCATAACGGGCTGAACCGTAATCGTTCAGCATTGCAAATCCGGCAGGAGTTTTTCTCAGCCATGCGCCGTCTGTTTCTGGTAAATCTTTAATTTTGTCGGCAGTGATGGAAGTATTCCAGACAGCATCATCTGTACCAAAATTTTTATGCGCTGTCACGGCTGCCGGAAGTCCGGCTGCTTTTTTGGCATCTTCGGGAGTCATGCCGCTCCAGAATTCCAGATTCCACCGGAAAATATACCAGTCACGGGAACAGTTGGTAATTGGTGCAAGCTTTGCAAATACACCACCCCAGACGGTATCCCAGCAATGTACCCAGATATTCTGCCAGCAGTTACCGGTATCTTTAATAATTCTCTTGAGATAGCCTGTATAGGGATGTGCGCCCATATCTCCGGTAACAGTTTCATCAACATGGATAATATCATCAATATAGTTCCATTCTCCGGTGCATTCATAAAGCCAGACCGCTGCCCATGCCAGTTCATCATAGTCATAGCTGGAAGTATAAAAACCGCCGTCATAGCCAAGAGAAGTTACAGTTAAGTCTGTGTTTTCCCTGTCTTTGTTGATTTCGTCGGGGTTTTCTTCTGTAGGGTCAGTCTGTTCTTTTTCCTTGTCTTTCTGTTCCTGTGTCTTGACACCTTCGGAATGGGTTTTGACAGCGAATTCATAAAGTTTCAGTGCGCCGTTCAGACATTCCTGTGCATATTCCGGTTCGGATTCTTTAAAGTTCAGATAGCTGACCGCCAGCGATGCCGCTACACCGGCACACATATCAGAAGCCGGTGTTTCTTCGGTTGCAAAATAGGCAGGACGGGCGAAATCCAGCAGATTTTCATTCTGGAGTTCCGGAGTCAGCCAGTAGTTATGGTCAATATTCCCTTCACCAACCTGATAACAGAATGCTAACACATCCCCGTTTTCGTCATAGTACAGGCATTTGAGATAATAGTCATTGAACCAGTGCAGAATGTCCTCGACATGCCATTGCTGACCAGCATC
>DJXC01000059.1 GCA_002449575.1 Ruminococcus sp. UBA7014 | reverse complement strand
AGCTGTCAATGTCCGCATGGGTGTTCTGACAGGAACATTTCATGCAAAATCCGGTCATCCGGGCGGTTCGCTCTCGATTGCTGACCTGCTGACTTATCTGTATTACAACAAGATGCATGTCAATGCCCAGAATCCTGATGACGAAAACCGTGACAGACTGGTACTCTCAAAAGGTCATACTGCTCCGGCATTATACGCTGTACTGGCTGAAAAAGGCTATTTCGACAAAAAAGAACTGGAAAGTCTCCGTCATATCGGCGCATTGTTACAGGGACACCCCTGCATTCATATTCCGGGTGTGGATATGTCCAGCGGTTCTTTAGGTCAGGGCATTTCTGCTGCCTGCGGCATGGCTCTCGCCGGAAAGCTTAACAAGAAAGACTATCATGTTTATACTGTCTTGGGTGACGGCGAAATCGAAGAAGGTCAGGTCTGGGAAGCTGCTATGTTTGCATCTCATTATAAGCTTGATAATCTGACAGCAATTGTTGATAACAACGGTCTCCAGATTGATGGCAAAATTACAGAAGTCTGCTCTCCTGAACCGATTGACGAAAAATTCAGAGCGTTTGGCTGGCATGTCATTGTTGTTGATGATGCGCACAATTTTGATAAACTTGATGAAGCATTTAAAGAAGCGGAAACTGTCACCGGAAAGCCTGTTGCAATCATTCAGAAAAGTATCAAGGGCAAGGGTGTTTCTTTCATGGAAAATCAGGTATCATGGCACGGCTCTGCACCGAATGCGGAACAGTATGAACAGGCTATGAATGAGCTGAAAGCAGCTCTGGCAGAACTGGAGGCGTAATTATGGCTGATGTAATCAAAAAGGCTACCAGAGAAAGCTACGGCGAAGCTCTGAGAGATTTAGCAGAAAAATATCCGAAACTTGTCGTTCTGGATGCTGACTTAGCTGCCGCTACCAAGACAGGCATTTTCAAAAAAGCTTATCCGGAGAGATTTTTTGACTGCGGCATTGCTGAAGCCAATATGATGGGGGTTGCTGCTGGTTTAGCGGCTTCCGGCATGATTCCGTTTGCAAGTACATTCGCAATGTTCGCTGCTGGCAGAGCTTACGAAATTGTCAGAAACTCTATCGGCTATCCGCATCTGAATGTAAAAATCGGCGCAACTCATGCAGGTATTTCAGTCGGTGAAGACGGTGCAACCCATCAGTGCAATGAAGATATTGCTTTAATGCGCACCATTCCGGGCATGACCGTCATTGTTCCGAGTGATGATATCGAAGCCAAAGCTGCTGTTGAAGCTGCCATTCTGCATGAAGGACCGGTTTATATGCGATTTGGCAGACTAGCCGCTCCGGTACTGAACGACCCGGCAAATTATCAGTTTGTACTCGGCAAGGGTATCACACTTCGGGAATCGGAGAAAGATGAAATCACAATTGTGGCAACTGGTCTGATGGTTGCCGAAGCGGTCAACGCTTCTGATGCTCTCAAAGCAGAAGGCATTTCTGCAAGAGTAATTAATATTCATACTATCAAGCCGCTGGATAAAGAACTTATCTGCAAGGCGGCAAAGGAAACCGGCAGAATCGTGACAGTAGAAGAACACAGTATTATCGGCGGTCTGGGCAGTGCAGTGGCAGACTGTGTGACAGAATGCTGTCCTGTTCCGGTGACGAAAATCGGTGTCAATGACGAATTCGGACATTCCGGACCTGCTGTTGACCTGTTGAAAGAATTCGGCTTATCCAGTGAAAATATTATCGCAACTGTGAAGAAAGTCCTGAACAAGTAAGAAATAAAAAAACCTGACTTCCAGAATCAGAAGTCAGGCTTTTTATTATATTTTCAATTTTCAGGCATCCCCCTCTTAGTTTAGACCATGTTCGCCGAACCATGTCTCAATTAACTCTGCAATTTTTTCGTTATTCTTTTCCTGAAACAGAAAATGAGAATTGCCCTTGATGCCTTTTTCCGGAAGGTCAACGACTGTACAGTCTCCGCCGTCTTCCTGATACTGTTCTGCAAAGGCAATGGCTGATTCCCGGATTCCCTGCCAGTATTCTGTAGATTTCAGGTCTTCGTCACCTTCCTGAATATAATCACCGAAATAAATTACAATCGGAATATTGGCTTCGAGTAATTTTTTATACTGTACTGAACCAGATTTCGGCACTGTCAGCGGTTCAATTGCAACGATAGCAGAAAGCTTTTCAGTGGGCATATCCCATGCTGTCGAACACCCCTGTGCATGAGCCATGAAAATAGATTTATTCCCGGTCAGGGCATTGACATCATTCATCACTTCGCCGAGTGCCTTAGAAACAACAACTTTATCATAACTGCCAGTATTTGGAGTTGCCTGTCTCAAAAACTGATTGAGAGCATCTTCACCTTCCGGAAACTGGGAACTGGGATTAACTTCATCCATTGTTTTACCAATTCTGAAATAGGTATACCAAGCCTGGTCGCCGGGCTGATATTTTGCAGCAGTATCCGGTTTTTCCTCATCTTCGCCGAGTTCACCGTACCACATATCAAATTCAGTATCATCAGAAATTGCACTGGCAGCACCAGCTTCGCCACGTCTGGGCTGGTCAGCCAGAAAAGCACTGTGACCATTTTTCAGGAACAGCGTAGAAAAGCCATCTCTGCCGTCAGGGGTAGTCATCCAGCACATGCGTGACTGCCGATAGCCGTGCAGATAGATAATCGGATTACCGTTATCTTCGGCAGGAATCTGATATAGTACATTTGCATGGTCAACATGGGCAGTATTTCCGGCACGGGAGGTATCTTGCCAGCTTTTTTCCGGATTATAGTCACCTTCAACAGCCTTTGTCACAATACCGCCGGAAGAAAAAATTCCCTGTTGTGCAATGCGCAGAAGGTTGTCGTTTTCAGTTTCGGCTTCAGTAGGAGCTTCCGTTTCGGAAACTTCTTCAGTTTCGGCTGTTTCTTCTGTATTTTCAGCAGAAGTACTTTCATTGCAGGCGGTGAATCCTGCGGAAAGCATCAGGATAGACAGCAGAACTGCTATTTTTTTTCTATTTTTCATAAATCTGCACCCTTTCTTTTGCATATTTTTCTGATTTTATTATATCACATAAAATTTTCAAATGCAACGGGTATTCCGAAATTCAACAGATTGACTTGTTTTATTTTGGAACTGTGTATAATTTGTAACAAAATGTCAATTCAGGAGAGTTCCGGGACAAAATCACCTAATTCACAGATAAGGCAGGTTTCCGGAAGCTGTACTGTCAAAGTCAGATGATAGTTTTGTTCTGAAAGTTCTGCTGTAGGAACATAGAGTGACCAGCCATTGTCAAGAATGGTTTCAGATTCCAGTTTATCCGCTTCATAACAATTATATGCACGATAAGAGAATGCATTGCCGGAATCATCCGTAAGCGTTAAAATATATTCCGGAGCAGAAGTGCAATTTTCGGGGAGTTCTGCTGTTCCGTAAAATTGCAGATATTGTGAGCCGTTTTTATCAGTGAAATAGTTTGCTTTTCCCTGCGCATCTGTCTGCGGAACAGAAGCGGCTTTCAGTGCGGTATGCATGGGAGCTTCTTTCTGCAACCATGCAATATTTCTTTCTACGATTTCAAGCACAACAATATCGAAATGTGTATCTTCCAGATGATAAAGCGGATTTGGTCTTGCTCTGGAATAGCGGGCTGTCTGGAAATTCTGTGAAAAATAGGGTATTATCGCTGCGCCGAATGAATCCCGGAACATCAGGAGAGAACCCGTTCCGGCATCGTTTCTTGTATTGATAGTAATATCATCTGAATCATGATATCTTCCCTGATAGCTGTACTGAAAATCAATATCATAAATATAATTATCATCAAGAACCGGAGAATCTGGAAACAGCATATTCTGCAAATCGCCTTTCCAGTTCTGTTCTATATGTGATTTTGCACTGGCATAATTTTGATATTCCAGTCCAGTGCTGTCCATAATAGCCCGGTAGCCGATTAATGCGCCGTTATTGTTCCAGTGGGTATCCAGTTTATGATAAAACGGTTCAGGCAGCATATCATATTTTGCATAGTCATAAAAATATGACGACAGAAAAGCATAGTTCACCTGACTTTTTTCCAGAGCAGAATGCAGATTCTGGTAATTATTACATAAATTATTATTATGATAATAATTATCCGGCATATATTCTGGATAAACAGAATTTTTATTCGGCACAACGGCAAGCACAAACTGACTCCCCTGCTGTTCGGTAAATTCCTGCATCATTTCCAGATTATGCACAATATTCTGAATGCCAAGTTCTGAAACAGTCGCTTTTCTCAAAAAGTCATTGACAGTTGGTGAATAGAATAACCAGCCGTCTTTTCCGATGATAACTTTTTCTTCTGCCGAAACGTGAAACAAATCTGCTTTCAGATGGCTGTCCAGACTGACAAGTTCCTGACGAAAACCAAAATGGTCTGATACATAAGCCTGAAATTCACTGCTCCAATTCTGATTATATGCGCCGTTTTCAGTTTGAAAAGCCGGCATTTCAGCAAGCTGACGCTTTTCGGCAGAACTGGAAGCTTCTCCGGAAGGTTGCAGAAGCATCACCCCCGGCACGGCACAAACTGCGAAAAATAAAATGCTATAAATCAGATATGCTATTTTTTTCATGTCTGCACCTCCTTAAAAATTCAGGTAAATAAACGGGCTGTATGTTCCGGATGATAAGTACAGCAGACACAGAAACAGCAGTCCCAGCGAACCAAGATAGGAAACTATCTGCAAACCGGATTTTGCTTTTTCAGACTTACAACAGCCGGAAATCCAGTTTTTCACGGGCATGGAGAGTATCACGGCAAAAATCAGTGTTATCACAAACAAACTGTGAAACTCTTTCAGGAATAAACTCATTCCGAGAACATGTCCTGTTTTTTCTGCAATGCCGAATCCGAACATTGTCTGCCAGAAATACAACCCCTGTGTGAGACTCTCTGCTCTGAAAATCGTAAAGCAGAGGACGACTGCAAACAGCGTATAAGCATGACTGATAATCTTTAAAACTATATTTTTCTGTAGCTTTTTTACAGGGATAATTTCATAGCTTTCCAGCATTAAAAATCCGCCGTTGAGCAGCCCCCAGATGACAAATGTCCAGTTTGCTCCATGCCATAATCCGGTAAAGAAAAAGACTATCCATTTATTAATGACTGTTCTGGTTTTGCCTTTGCGGTTGCCGCCGAGCGGAAAATATAAATATTCTTTAAACCATGTCGAAACGGAAATATGCCATCTTCTCCAGAATTCTGTTATATTTGCCGAAATATAAGGATAATTGAAATTTTCTTTAAATTCAAAGCCGAACATTTGTCCTAATCCGATAGCCATATCACTGTAACCGCTGAAATCAAAATAAATCTGGAGTGTATAGCATACTGCGCCCAGCCATGCCAGCGGACAAATCAGTTCCGACCTTTCCAGAGCGAAAACATGGTCAGCGGCAATGCTGACAGTATCGGCAATCAGTAATTTTTTCGATAATCCGTAAATAAACCGCTTTATACCGTGAGCCGTCTGCTCCGGGCTGTATTTTCTGACAGCAAGCTGACTTTCAATATCTTTGTATTTCACAATAGGTCCTGCTATGAGCTGCGGAAAAAATGTGATATATAGCAATAATCTGAAAAAATTCTTCTGAATCTGGATTTCTCCTCTGTAGACATCAATGACATAGGACATTGCCTGAAACGTGAAGAAAGAAATACCAATCGGCAGAGGAATTTCCGGTACAGGCAGATTCACAAACGGCAGAATATTTAAAATATTCACGAAAAATCCGGCATATTTAAAAATACCCAATAATCCAAGATTCCAGATGATAGAAAGAATCAGGCTGATTTTTTTCAGCTTTTCTTTCTGCATCATCAGTCCCAGCCCGTAATTACACAGAATAGAAATCAGCATCAGGAACACGACAAACGGTTCTCCGAATGCATAGAATACAATACTTGCCAGAATCAGCAAAGCGTTTTTCACATGCCGTTCCGGAATCAGATAATATAATGCCAGCACTGCCGGAAGAAATAAAAATAAAAATACGGTGCTGCTGAATACCACTTCAAGCCCTCCTTACAGAAAGACAGGAGTGCCGTATGCACAGCACCCCTGTACAGATTTGAATATCAAAATCAAACTCCCGGAAGATTTTTATTATAGCTAATCATATTGACAACACCGCCGACAGCCTCAATCATAATAGAGCAGTCATTGCCCATATCATATGTTTTTTCGCCGTCAAATGTCACAGAAGAGCCGATATCCAGACCGTCTACAGAAGCAATCCCCGGTACGAAAATATCCAGACCATATGCCAGATAATTGTCATTTTCGTTCCATACATAAAGTATGATTCCTTCATTCTCATAGTAATAATTAATATTTTCGCCGTTGCCATAGCAGCTTGGAGCAGATTCAAAACTGTCTGCCGGAACAGCAGCAACAAAATCAGAAGCATTTTCACCGACAGTTATGGAATGTCCCTGATAAGTTACCGTCATAGAAAGTTCTTTTTTCTGCGGCTCAGTTTCAGCAGGAACAGTTGTAGAAATATCAGGGTCAGGTGCTTCTATCTGCTGAGTAGGTGCTTCTGTTTCAACACTGACATGAGCCGGCTCATCCGGAGGATTATTTTCTTCCTGCTGCTGAACAGTTGTTTCTTTCTGACTTATTTTTTCTGTCTGTACAGCCGCTGCCGTTTCCGGAGCAGCTTTTGCAGTAGCTGCTGTTGTTGTAGCAGTCATTTCAACCGTTGTGGTTGTCGTTACAGCAGTTGTTGTTCCTGTTGTTTCAGCAGCGGCTGTTTCAGATTCCTGAGCAGTTGTTTCTGTTTCAGTTTCAGATTTGGATTCTGTTGTCACAGCAGATTCTGCTTCTGTCATCTGCGATTCAGCCGCCGAAGTTTCCGTTTCAGCATCAGATTGTGTGACAGATTCAGACTTACTGCCGCATCCGGACAGCGCACCCATCAAAAGCGCACAAAGCAGAACAGCAAACATTTTCTTTTTCATCATAAATCTCTCCTTAAAATGCAGTATTATTGATATACGGGGGTAACATAACCTAAGAATTTATAATTTCCAGCAGCGATAATTTTACTCCAGCTATAGGCATTATATCCGTTTGTACAGTCATAGTTGAGCCAACTGCCGTTACTGTATACTTGATTCCAGTAATGGTCACCACTGCTATGAGTAGCATGAACGATACGGCATTCATAACCGGCTTCCTGAAGGATAAAATCCATTTTTGCCGCCATATAATAGCATACACCATACTTATGTGTAAAGGCATAATCAACAAAATACAGCCAGCCTTTTTTTTCAATCTGACTCAGGCTTTTAGTAGACTCTATATATTTATATCTGTTTGTCGAACGCATATAGCTATAAATCGAGCTGACAGAAGTACCATATTGTGACAGAGCATCTCTTGCCCTCTGCTTATTAAGTGCAAGCATTCCTTCAGAAGCTGCGCCGTCAGCCCCCAGATAAAAGCCGTCAATTGTCGTATTGACTGCCAGTTTGCCGTCTTCATAGAAATAATATTTGACCTCATTGATAGTTGCCCAGCCAGTTGTTCTAAGTCCGCTGACGTTGAAATAATATCTACTGCCGTCGATAGTTTGCCAGCCTGTAACAGGACTGCCTGAATCATCCAGATAGTAAACAGCATCACCAAGCATGAGCCAGCCTTTTTGCAAAGTACCATTATCCAAATCGAAATAATATAGTTTATCGTCCACAGTTGTCCAGCCAACGGACATTGCACCGCCGTCATCAGGCTGAAAATAATAGATATAGCCTGTCAAATCCTGCCAGCCTGTCAGACAGTCGCCTTTCAAGCCAAGATAATAAGTTTTGCCATCTACAACGAGCCATTTCCGCTTTTGCATAATGCCGTTGCTGCCCATATAGTAGTAGTTTCCGTCTGCAAATACGAAACCTGTTGCCATTGCGCCGTTATCATCAGGATTCAGATAATATTGATTTTCTTCAAGAGTCAGCCAGCCTGTCTGGAGTATTCCGGATTCATCAAAATAATATTTTTTCTCATCAATCAGACTCCAGCCCTGTACGGGAATTCCTTCTTCATTAAGATAATATTTTCCTGTTGCGGTATCAAGCCAGCCTACATATCTTTCACCGGTCTGTTCGTTCAGATAATAACGCTGTCCGCCGATTTCCTGCCATCCTGTCAGCAGTACGCCATTTTCATCCAGATAATAAGTATGATTATCAAGATTCAGCCATCCTCGCTGTAATATCCCTTCCGGACTGAAATAATAATTTTGTCCGTCAACTTTCTGCCAGCCTGTCAGTGGTGTACCATTTTCATTCAGATAATAAGTCTTATCATCAAGGTTGAGCCATTCATGCTGCAATTCTCCATCTGCATTGAAATAATAATATTTTCCGTTCAGTTTCTGCCATCCGGAAACGATACCGCTGTTTTTTGTCTGATAATATACTCCGTCAGTATCAGAAATCCAGCCTTCTGTGAACACACCATTTTCATCAAATACATATTTTTTACTGCCGATTTTCTGCTTTCCTGTCAGCAGCGTATCATCTTCTTTGCTGAGATAATATTGTTTTCCGTCATCAGAAATCCAGCCGGAAAGCAGAGTATAATCTTCTCCGGCGAAGTAAGTATGTTCTGCACTGTCATGAATCCAGCCGGATTGCAGAAAACCATTTTCATCGGCATAATAACAGGCATAACCGAGTGGATGCGTGGCTTCTCCTGTACCGGATTTGGCAGCATAGGAGAGAATCAGCGCAGCATCTCCGGCATCAATTTCAGCATCATTATTAATATCCACATACTGTGAAACAGTCTGTATTTCTTGATAATCCGGAAAGATTTCCATCAGGATTTGTGCTGCATCCGCATTTCCGCTGCCGGCTTTTGCAGCAGCACTCAGAATTTCGGCAGCATCTGCTGCATCAACAGCAGAATCCTGTGTAATATCACCGAGCAGATAATCCGGTTCAAGTATAAATTTTCCGGTTTGTTTTTCTTCACCGCTCTGATACCAGACATTGCCGTCCATGTCTTTCTGTAATCCGGAACGGTCAGAAAATACCGGGATTTCCTCAGCCTGTACTGCTGCCGGAACTGTCAGGCACAGAGCAGCCAGCACTCCGCAGAAACAAGCAGTTTTTCTTGATTTTCTCATGAGTATTTCTCCTCTTAATAATTCAGATAATCCGACACGATACATTATAGCACAATTTTTATGAATTTACAAGCGATTCCGCAACTTTTCAGCAGTTCATACAAAAATGGACAGGAAAACATCAAGATGCACTATTATCTGTGAAAAATCCTGCGGCACAATGTCCGCAGGATAACGCATCTTTCAGATATCTGCTTCGGCAGAATACAGAGGCGGTTCTGTTTCGTTGTTTTTATGCTTTCCGCCTGTGGAGACAGGTATCATCATGCTGACAGGAACGGCAAATGTCAGCAGCATTGTAACCGCCAGAATAAAAGCAAAAATTCTCTTGCGCTGTTTTCTTTTTCTGACATGTTCGGCAAGTTTTTCATGAGATTCAAAAATATCTTCTTTCATTCTGAACACACCTTTCTTTATTTTGTAAATTATTTGTATCCCCAGACAGATAACTTGATGTAATATAAAATCAGCATATGCACCGGATAAAATGCATAAAAAGCATATTTCCAGAGTTTTCCACGAATAAAGCCTCTTTCCTGATTATAAAGATTTATCGGAAGAAATGCAAGCATGACTCCAGAAGTATAGAAAAAGTTTCCTGAGAGAAATGCCGAAGAAACAAACATCTGCGGAATTTTCTTTTCCCGCAGCAGGTACATTGCGAAGATAAAGCCAACACCTTTCAGACCATAATCCGCATTCAGCAGCATTGCACCAAAAGCAACCGCAAGCAGATACAGCAATTGCTTTTTATGATTCTCCTGATAGGTTTCGTAAATCATCATACACAGAAGCCCCAGAAACAACGTGAAAAATACATTCTGTTTCTCATAAGATATTTTTCCGCAGTGTTCCAGATTCCACGGAATTTCTGAAATCAACGCAAAGATGAATAAATTCAGGGCATATTTTTTCCGGTCATGTGTATGCAGAAATCCCTCTGTCAGCAGAAATGCATAAATGGGGAAAGCCATTCTGCCGATTGTCCTGAACAGCATGTAAAATGAGATATTATCATCAAAAAGCTTTATCAGCGTCTGCGTGAAAAACGGAATTTTTTCAAGAAGCACATGTGCTGTATGGTCAATCAGCATTGTGATGACAGCAATTAATTTCAGTGTACTTCCGGAGAATGGTTTCTTTTTCTCCTGCAATTCTATCATAATGCTGCTAATGCCTTGAACTGTTCTTTCAGTGCCGGATAGATATTTTTATAAAGCTGATAATATTTTTCATAAGAAGGGATATTTTCTGCAACAGGTTCTTGTGTATTTGCTGTATGAATAATGGCATCACAGGCTTCTGGAACACTGGAATATATCCCTGCACCAACTGCCGCCAGAATTGCCACACCAAGCGCAGGTCCTTCTTTAGAATCTGTGGTTTTAACCGGACAGGTGTACAGGTCAGCAAGCATCTGTCTCCAGACCGTAGAAGAACCGCCGCCGCCGCAAGCCATCATATCATTGACAGAAACGCCCATTTCTTTCAGGACTTCCATGCAGTCCCGGAGTGAATAAGCAACACCTTCCATAACAGCACGAAGCATATCACGCTTTGTATGCATTGCTGATAATCCGAAGAATACCCCTCTTGCATCAGGGTCAAGATGTGGTGTACGTTCTCCCATCAGATACGGCAGATATAACAGACGGTTTGCACCAATTGGGGATTGTAATACTGCTTTATCCATCAGATAATACGGGTCAGTATTCATCAGGGCAGCAGTTTCTTTTTCCGCATTGCAGAAATTATCTCTGAACCATTTCAGTGACAAGCCAGCCCCTTGTGTGACTCCCATCACATGCCAGCATCCGGGAACAGCGCAGCAGAATGTATGCACTCTGCCTTTCGGGTCAATGGTAATTCCTGATGTATGTGCAAAAACGACACCGCTTGTTCCGATTGTAGTAAATGCCTTTCCGTCACGAACAACACCTGTTCCGACTGCTGCTGCTGCATTATCGCCAGCACCGCCGACAACGATAGTATTCTGATGCAGACCAGTTTTTTCAGCGGCTTCTCTGGTGAGTGTTCCGGTGACTTCCGGACTTTCGTAAACCTTAGCTAACAAAGACTTATCAATTTCCAGTTTTTCCAGAACTTCGTCTGACCATTGCCGTTTGGGAATATCCAGCAGCTGCATACCGGAAGCATCAGAAACTTCTGTTGCAAATTCGCCAGTCAGACAGAATCTGACATAATCTTTTGGCAGAAGGATATGACGGCATTTTGCATAATTTTCCGGTTCATTGTTTCTGACCCACAGAATTTTGGAAGCTGTGAAGCCGGTCATAGCTGGATTGGCAGTGATTTGAATCATACGTTCTGCGCCGATTTTCTGTGTCATTTCCTCGCATTCTCTGGCGGTTCTCTGGTCACACCAGATAATTGCATTCCGGATAACCTGACAATTCTCATCAAGCATTACAAGTCCGTGCATTTGTCCGGACAAGCCGATACCTTTGACATCATCTTTAGAAATGCCGCTTTTCTGCATTACTGCCCGGATAGTTGCAAACGCAGCTTCCCGCCAGTCTGCCGGGTCTTGTTCAGCATAGCCGTTTTTAGGCTGATACATAGGATATTCCACAGTATGGGAAGCGACTACCTTTCCGGATTCATCAAACAGAACGGTTTTTGTGCCGCTTGTTCCCAAATCCACACCGATTACATAAGCCATAAAAAAATTCCTCCGTAGTGAATAGTCTTGATATTTTTATTTTATCACAAATCACTAAAAAAAGCAAGGAATTTTTTTATTTTTTCTCATCGTCTTCTGAAATGACTTTTTCTTCGCATTTGCGCATAAAAGACCGAATTTCGAGAATCATTTGTTTCAGACGTTCTTCCATGTCGGCAAGTTCTGCCTGTGATTCGTAGAATAATTCTTTATAATCTGGCATATATATCACCTGCTTTCTATATAATATTAATATTATACAACGACAAAATGAAATTGTCAAGTTGTATTATATATCTTATAATATATATAATGATATAATTATATATTTACAGGAGGATATATGCTGAAATTAAAATTAAAAGAATTATTGGCAAAGAAAAATCATTCTCGTTACTGGCTGGCAAAACAGATTGGAGTTAGTTATCCTACAATTACAAGATATTATAAAAATAAAACAACCAGTTATGACCATTATATCTTAAATGCTATCTGTAATGCTTTAAACTGCACTCCCGGCGAACTGTTCGAGTACGAGAAAGACCAAAAATAAAAATATGCTGCATTTCACACAGAAATGCAGCAATTTTTTATCACTCTGATTTTGATTAATAGTTGACAACACTCAGCAGAACACCTGCTGCCACTGCCGAACCAATTACACCAGCAACGTTCGGTCCCATAGCGTGCATCAGCAGGAAGTTTGTCGGGTCAGCTTTTGCGCCCTCCTGCTGTGAAATACGGGCTGCCATCGGTACAGCCGATACACCAGCAGAACCAATCAGCGGATTGACCTTACCGCCACTCAGCCAGTTCATAATTTTAGCAAGTCCCAGACCGCAGGCTGTACCCAGACTAAATGCAATTACACCCAGAATCAGTACTTTTACAAACGCCAGATTTGCTACATTGGAAGCTGTACAGGTCGCACCAACAGAAACACCTAAGAAAATAGTCACAATATTCATCAGCGCATTCTGTGCGGTATCCACCAGACGACCAGCAACACCAGATTCTTTCAGGATATTGCCGAACATCAGCATTCCCACCAGAGAAGCCGCAGAAGGTACTAACAGTGCTACAATCAGCGTTACCACAACCGGGAAAACAATCTTTTCTGTCTTGGAAGGTGTACGGAGCTGCGGCATTTTGATTTTGCGCTCTTTTTCGGTTGTCATCAGTCTCATAATTGGCGGCTGGATTACCGGAACAAGTGCCATATAAGTATATGCTGCCAGTGCGATTGTACCTGTATTCAAGCTGGAATCCGCACCATCAAGCAGTTTGCTTGATACATAAATAGAAGTCGGACCATCTGCACCGCCGATAATTGCAATAGAGCCGCATTCTGCTGCACTCATACCCATATAGCCAGCTGCTAAGAAAGTAAAGAAAATACCGCCCTGTGCTGCTGCACCAAGCAGGAAACTTTTCGGGTTCGCAATCAGAGGACCAAAATCTGTCATTGTGCCGATGCCTAAGAATATCAGACACGGATAAATCTGCAATTTGACACCCAGATACAACTTATCCAATAGTCCGCCATCATGCAGCACTTTCCAGAGCCATTCCACACTCTGCGGTTCATTCCAGTAAGCCGCATGAAAAATCATATCTTCCGGCAGAACAGCAGGCAGATTCGACAAAAACATGCCGAATGAAATCGGTAGAAGCAAAAGCGGTTCAAACCCTTTGACAATTGCCAGATACATGAATAAGAATGAAATACACATCATCAGCAGTTTCAGAGGTTCGGCGGCAAGTCCTGCCAGACCGCTCGTCTCAAACAAACCGCTGAGAATATCCTGTAAAATTTGCAGCATTGATTAAAATCTCCTTTTCTCTGAAATCAGAACGGGTTGACGTTCTGTCTGCGTCCGTCCATTGCCCATGCGGAACGTCCGCTGAATCCGTTACTTCTCTGTGATTTGGCAACAGATTTAATCCTGTAGTTCTTGCCGTCCTGTTCACTCATCACAGCAACCACTGCCGAGATGACTGCAATTACTTCATCTTCATCGGAAACCGGAGCAGAAACAGTCTGCACAGTCGGAGCTGTAGAAGGCTTTTGCGCCGGTTTTTCCTGTACCGGAGCAGCAACTTTCTTAACCGGAGCTTGTTTCGGCTTTTTCTTAGCGGCAGCAGCGGCTTCTTTTTCTTTCTGATTCTTGTTAATCTGGTCGAAAATTTTTCCGAACAGCAGAATTAAAATTACCAGAATCGCCAGAGCTACAATGACAACGCCAAGTCCGACAAGTGTAACGCCCCAGATTTCTGAACCGTCCAAAGGTCTTTTGTTGCCGTCGATACCGCCAGCCAGCATGATAAGATGATTTGCCAGTAATAAAGGATGCATAATATTGGTTCACTCTCCATTCTTAAAATTTCAGCATATGTAATTATTATACTATACTTTTACATGTTTTGCAAGCGTTTTTTGAAAAAATTTCTCTATTGACAAAAACTGCTGTTCTGTTATATAATAAAATAAGAAAAAACTGTCAGAAAGGATGAAACTTTCACAATGGAAACAACAGAATTTACTACGGAAATTCCCACTGAACTCAGTGCCGTGATTACCGGAGAAGCAGAACATGTCAGTTCTGTTTTTACTAAACTATGGGAACAAGTGGCAAAAATACTGCCTTCCTTAGGGTCGGCGGTTCTGGTATTTATTCTGGGAATTTTATTATCAAAATTTTTACTGAAAATTATCGGCAGAAGTCTTGAAAAAAGCAAACTTGATAAAACTGCTGCCGGATTTCTGCATTCTTTAATAAGAGTGATTTTATATATGCTTGTGACAGTGATTGTATTATCTGTCCTGAATGTACCCATGACTTCAATTATTACTGTCATCGGCACAGCCGGGCTGACTCTTGGTCTTGCTTTACAGGACAGTTTATCCAATGTTGCAGGCGGATTTCTGATTTTGTTCTCAAAACCGCTGAAAGTCGGTGACTTTGTCGAATATGCCGGCATTACCGGAACAGTCGAGACAATCGGCATTCTGCAAACCAAACTGAAAAAACTGGACGGAACAGCTGTTTATATCCCGAACAATCAGATTTCCAGTGCTGTTATCCAGAACTATTCTGATGACCCGAGCCGCCGTCTGGACATTAATTTCGGAATTGGTTATGATTCTGATACAGAACTTGCCAAAAAATTAATTTCTGATATTCTGGACAAGCATTCACTTGTCAGTCATGAACAGGCATATATTGTCCGGGTTGGTGAACTGGCTGACAGTGCTGTCATCATTCATGTGCGTGTCTGGACAACTCATACCGGATACTGGGATTTATACTATGATTTACATGAACAAATAAAACAGGCATTTGATAAAAATCAGATTTCCATTCCCTATCCGCAGAGAGATATTCATATTATTCAAAATCAGGAGGAAAAATTATGAGCGAATATGAACATATGTCAGATGATTATCTGAAAGAAACCTATGTACCTGATGTTTACCAGCCGAGCATCTTTTCTGTAAACTTTGACCGGTTAAAAAATCATGGCATAAAAATACTCTCTTTTGACATTGACGGCACGATTGCCAAACTCCATGACCATCATCCGCCAAAAGAAACGATTTCCTTTTTTGTCACACTCAAAAGCAAAGGTTTTGAAATTTATCTTCTTACCAATAATCATTCTGACAGCCGTGCTGAACAATTCAGTGAACGTCTGGGAGTGGACTGTATTTTTCATGCACACAAGCCCGGTATTGCAGGTCTGGAAGAAATTAAAAACAGATATTTTCAAAAGCATGGTATATCCCCCTCCCCTCAGCAGATAGCACATATCGGAAACAGTATTCTTAATGACGTAGCCGTAGGAAATACTTATGGTACAGTGACAGTGCTTGTACGCCATATGGGAACAGGAAGCAAACTTTGGGCGAATAAGGGAAGAAGGCTTCGTCATGAACTGAAAGAACGTGGACTCTGGCGAAAACATCATAAGTATGAAGATGATGACCAGTATTATCAGCTTGGGGAAATTCCGCCATACAAGAGATAATTTTTTACAGGATATATTTTTCAATTCTGTCATATATTTGTAATGTTAAAAATTTATGAAAACGCTTTACAGATGCCGGATTTTATGTTATGATGTAAATAAGAAATATTTTTGGAAAGGCTGTGTCTATGAAGAAATTAAAACTTGTGACTATTTTACAATCTCTCATTATTACTGCACTGATTCTTTTCATTGCCGGACTGCTTCTGCTCCGGAAAGAACATAAAGAACAGTCAATCCCGGTTTCGCTTTCGTCCGATGGTGACGAATATGAAAACGAAAATACTTATGAAACTACCGGGCAGAAAATTCTGCTCAGTGATTCTGATTATGGTGAAATCTGGATTCCGGTGCTGGCAGATGTTCCTGCCTGTGAATATCAGGCAGAACAATATGTCACACGAAATAATCAGACTTACTATACAGAAAATAATCATATTGTTTCCCAATTTGGTGTTGATGTTTCTTCTCATCAGGAAGAAATTGACTGGCAAACCGTCAAAAAATCCGGTGTGGATTTTGCCATGATTCGCCTTGGTTACCGTGGCTATTCAGGCGGTAAGCTGTTTATGGATGAATATTTTGAACAAAATGTGCAGGGCGCACAGGAAGCCGGAATTGATATCGGCTTATATTTCTATTCACAGGCGATTACCCCCGAAGAAGCGGAAGAAGAAGCTGATATGGTGCTTTCTGTTCTTGCAGGAAGAGACGATATTCATCTGACTTATCCTGTTGTATATGACTGGGAAACTGTCACAACAGATGTTGCAAGAACAGACAATATTTCTGTAGAAACCCTCACAGAATGCAGCATTGCCTTCTGTGAAAAAATCAAGCAGGCAGGTTATATTCCTATGATTTACCAGAATAAGAGTACTTCTCTCCTGAAACTTTACCTTCCTGAACTGACAGATTATGATTTCTGGCTTGCGGAATATAAAGACAAAGCAACCTATTATTATAACTATCAGATGTGGCAGTATGCTTCTGATGGTACAGTTCCGGGCATAACCGGCGATGTTGATGTCAATGTCTGCTTCAAGGATTATACAAATTCTGAAAACAAAGAAAGTGATGCATATGCGTAAAAAAACAGAATCCCGCTTTTCGCTCTCTGTCAGAATTATGTTTGCTCTCTGGATATTTCTGATTCTTGTGAATATTCTGTCCCGTTTTCTGACCTCTGCGGTAGATTTCTATATTGCATGGATATTCCCGGCAATATCGGATTTCTGGGGCAGTGTTTCAGGATTATTTTCATTTTCTGTCGGGGAATTTATGATAGTCGCTGGTGTAACACTGGTGATTCTTGGCATAGTCAGCTTTATTCTGTTCATGATATTTGCCAAAAGAACCCGCAGAAAAATTGCCATATTTTACGGGCATTTCTATGGCTGGATTCTGACATGGCTGTTTTTTGTGCTGACATTCCGGTTCTTTATTTTATATCAGGGAACACAGATGAGTCAGCGGCTTGAAAATCTGACGTTTAAAAATACAGATGTTCTGGATATTTATGAAATGCTTGTAAAAGAAACCAATCAGGCAGCCAAAAAAGTCAGCCGTGACGAAACCGGACATTTTATTCTCTCTTATGATGAAAATTATATGCTGGAAGCCAAAAACTGCATGAGACGGCTTTCACAGGAATTTCCGCAGTATAAGGGTGTCTATCCGAATGCCAAACCGATTTCACATTCTTATTTCTTTACACAGCAGGGACTGCTTGGCATTTATTTTCCGTTCTCTATGGAAGCAAATTATAATCCGGCAGTGTATGAAATCAATCTGCCGGATACTATCTGTCATGAATTTACACATCTGAAAGGCAATATCTTTGAAGATGAAGCGGGTTATCTTGCATTTCGTGCCTGTCTGACAAGTGATAATCCTGACTTTGTCTACAGCGGCTATATCAACATGATGAGCTGGCTGAATCTGGATTTCGGAGAAGATGCCGCCGCATGGGAACGCTATACCGAAATTACTGGTCAGATTTCCCCGGAAGTCCTGACAGATATGCATAGTTTTGTTCCGGAAGATTATTATCAGATGCACCGCCATGAAGAAGTCATTCCGACAGCTATTGTTTCAGAAGTGGCTGACAATGTGATAGATGCCCATCTGAAAGTCAACGGCATTCCGGAAGGCACAGCAAGCTATCATGGAATGACCGCTCTTGTACTATGTTATTATATTTACGGCTGGTAACTCAAAATTTTAAAATAAAAAGCTTCTGCATTTTGCCATGCAGAAGCTTTTTTTACTGAAAAACAGATTATGCCATACCAGCGGTAATGATTGCCATCTTGTAAACTTCGTCAGCGTCACAGCCTCTGGAAAGGTCATTGATAGGCGCATTCAAGCCCTGAAGAATCGGACCGTATGCCGCAAAGCCGCCCAGTCTCTGTGCAATTTTATAGCCGATATTTCCGGCTTCGATAAGCGGGAAAATAAAGGTGTTCGCCTGTCCGGCAACTTTGGAATCCGGACACTTGACAGCAGCCACTTCCTTGGAAACAGCCGCATCAAACTGGAATTCGCCGTCAATTGTCAGTTCCGGGTCAATCTTTCTTGCTTCGATAACAGCATCATGGCTTAACTGCACTGTGCCGCCTTTACCAGAACCATAAGTTGAGAAGCTCAAAACAGCAACTTTCGGGTCAATGCCGAAATAAGCAGCAGTCTTGGCAGTTTCGACAGCAACTTCTGCCAACTGTTGTGCAGCAGTCAGAACAACATTGCCTTCTTTGTCGAGTCTGTCAGAATAGCCCAGATTGATAGCACAGTCACCCATTGCAATTTTTTCTTCTTCGCCGTTGACTTCACGGAACAGAATAAAAGAAGAACTTACCAGATTAGAGCCTTTCTTTGTCTTGACGAGCTGGAGGGCAGGTCTTACGGTATCAGCTGTAGAATAAGTTGCACCGCCGAGCAGCGCATCTGCCTTGCCGATTTTTACCAGCATTGTGCCGAAATAGTTGGATTTCTGGAGAGCTGTTCTGCATTCTTCCTCGGACATTTTGCCCTTGCGGAGTTCTACCATAGTAGAAACCATAGCATCCATTTCCGGATAAGTCAGCGGGTCAAGGATTTCTGCCTTGTCGATATTGAAACCGCCATTAGCAGCAGCTTTTCTGACATCATCCACATTGCCGCACAGAATCACATCCATAAGGTCTTCTGCTAACAGTCTGGAAGCCGCAGAGAGAATTCTTGCGTCAGTACCTTCTGTGAATACGATTTTTTTTCTGCCTGCTTTCAGATTTGCAAGCAGCTTGTCAAACATTGCCATTGGAAAAACTTCCTTTCAACATGAAATTTCAGGTGACATCCTCCCCCGCCTGTAGAGACGGGGACTTTCCCTCGCCGACAGGTTTGGTTCTCGTTCGATAGTACCAGCGTACTAAGCATAAGCGAGCTACCCCCGTGTGTCCCACGGTTCTTTT
>DJXC01000162.1 GCA_002449575.1 Ruminococcus sp. UBA7014 | reverse complement strand
TTCAGGCTGTTGCCGAAAAAACTGGTAAGTCCAAGAAGGAAGCCGGCATTTTTGTTGATGCTGTTTTCGACAGTGTAAAAGATGCTCTCGTTGCTGGTGATAAAGTTACTCTCACAGGCTTTGGTGTTTTTGAAGTTCGTGAACGTGCTGCCAAGAAGTGCAAGAACCCCAGAACTGGTGAAATGCAGGATGTTCCTGCTTGCAAGGCTCCTGCTTTCAAGGCTGGCAAGAACCTGAAAGAAGCTGTTAATAACAAGTAATCCCTGACATAATTTCAACAAAAAGAACGCTCTCCATTCTGGAGGGCGTTTTATTTTTCAGAAACCACTTGCAATTTCATCAAATATATTGTAAAATAAAATTATGTACATGTCCGCAGAGGGAGTCGAACCCTCGTTCTCTGTCGTGGCAGGACAGCACCCTGACCCCTAGGCTATACGGACATACCGGACAGGATTTGACCTGTTTCTGCATCATTGGAATGCTGTTTTAGATAAACTACCGGAGAAAGCTCACAAACGGAATTGAACCGTCATCACCAACTGCGGGGCGGTGTTCTGCCATTGAACTATGTGAGCCAATCGGACGGGTTTCCCCGTTTCTGCGTTACTGGAACGCTGTTTTTCATAAACTACCGATATAAAATGTCCGCAGAGGGAGTCGAACCCTCGTTCCTCGTTTGGAAGACGAGACACTAACCCCTGTGCTATGCGGACATCCGGACAGGATTTGACCTGTTTCTTCGCCATTGGAGCGATATTTTAAATTAAACTACCGGAAAAACGTGCAGAGGGATTTGAACCCTCGTTTCCGAACTGAGAATTCGGCACTCTGACCCCTGAGCTATGCACATGTGCTGAACAGCTTATGCTGTATCTTCTTCATCGGGAAGATGTTTTTCTTAAACTATCAGCAAAAACGCACAGAAGGAGTTGAACCTTCGTACTCCCGAATTTGGAGGTCGGTTGCTCTGACCGCTGAGCTATGTGCGCCTGCCGGACGGATTTCTCCGCTTCTGTATCTGTGGTGATACTGTTTTTCATAAACTAACGGTATGGTTGTACAGGGCGGAGTCGAACCGCCAACACCCAGATTGAGGGTCTGGTGCTCTGCCAGTTGAGCTACTCTACAAACCGTGCTTTCGCTTCTCTTTCCTGTGGAGAAAGTGTTTTTCCATAAACTACCAGCAAATTTTACGTCCCTATGCGGAGTCGAACCGCAGTTTTCCGCCTTAGCAGGGCGGCTGTTCTTCCGATGAACTATACTGGACGACCGGACGGCATGCCGTTTCTCCTCTATGGTGAGGCATTTTATATAAACTACCGATATGTTAATCATAGCATATTTTATTCTTTTTGTCAAGGAGTGTTTTTATATCATGAGAATCTGTTTAATCTGCCGTCAGCGTAATATCGAAGATTACGGCATTTGTCCTGCCTGTCAAAAAATGAATGATGACATGCGAAAATTATCCTGTGACTTGTCCGGAAAATTTGCTGTCATCACCGGCGGAAGAATCAAAATTGGCTATGCAACGGCATTAAGATTATTAAGAATGGGCGCATCTGTTATCGCTGTGACTCGCTATCCAAAATCTGCTCTCAATACCTATCAGAAAGAACCCGATTATCAGGACTTTAAAGACAGGCTCTTTCTTATCGGCTTTGACCTTATGCGTGTTGACCGTATTCAGGAGCTAATCAGCCAGATTGAAACGCTCTGCAATGGCAAGTTGGATATTCTCATCAATAATGCCGCCCAGACTGTCAAAAAATCCAATAATTATTATGCTCAACTCGAAATGCAGGAAACTACACTTTCTCTTCCTTATGATAATCAACTTATGCAGCTAACGCCCCGTGATGCTATGGAATTATCACTGATTCCGCAAAATCAAATTGTCGATTACAGCGAAACCCCGACTTCTAATTCATGGGTGCGCAAACCGGAAGAAATTTCTCCTCAGGAACTTCTGGAAGTTCAGCTTATCAACGTCACTGCGCCTTTTCTCTTAACAAATGGACTCCGGCACTGTCTCGCTTATGATAACTCTGTCAGAAAATTTGTGATTAACGTCAGCTCTGTAGAGGGCAGATTCAACACCAAACAGAAATTAGCCCGTCATGTCCATACCAATATGGCGAAAGCTTCTCTCAACATGATGACACATTCTATCGCTTCTGACTTCGTCAAAGATGAAATTTATGTCTACTCCTGTGACCCCGGCTGGGTCTCCAATCAATTCCCATCAGCTTATAAAATCAGTCAGGAGTTCAAGCCTTATCTGAGCTTTGATGATGGTGCTGTGAGAATTTTATATCCGATTATTCTGCATATGCACGATACTGAAAAAATTAAAGATTACGGATATTTCTACAAAGACTATAAAATTATTGACTATTGAGGTGATTTCATGAACTTCGATTTCCTGAAAAATTTATTTTCCAGATTGTCTCCGGATAACAGTAAATTTCAGCCGATTCCTTATCAACAGAAAAAATCAGAAACTGCAAAAATTCCAATCCTGAAGCAAAAGCCTGTTAAAAAAATTTATCAGCCGGATGATGTCTATCTTCCTGAAATCAGAAAAATGGAATCTGCTGTTATCCGGGAAATACATCTCTCCTCCAAAGAAGTTGTCAAGCAAGGATTCTCTTTTCAGAAAAAATCAAAATCTGTCAGAATTACCAACTATCACGGAGATGCGAAAAAATTAACTATTCCGGCTTATATTGATAATCTGAAAGTAAACGAAATCAGCAGAAAGGCTTTCTGTCAAAATCAAACTCTAAGGAAGCTCCTGATTCCCTCAACTATCCGAAAAATCGATGAATCCGCATTCAGCAGAAGTCAGATTGCAATCTGTATCTTCGCTGACGGTCTGGAAAGCCTTCCGGAACGGGCTTTCTCTGCCTGCCGAAATCTGAAAAAAATCCGTCTTCCGAAAACGCTGCAACAGATTGGTGATTCTGCCTTTGCCGGCTGCAAAAATCTGAAATATATACATTTTCCTCTAAGCTGCTGGAAATTTGGAAAAAATGCCTTTTCTTTTTCAGGTCTGGAAGCGTTCAGCATTGAAAAATCTCAGCAGAGAGTCAATAATGGCGAAGCATTCCGGTTTACACCACTTGAAAAAAATCATACACTCATTATAGGAAATCATATCGATATTCTTCAACAATCCGGAAAAAATTACAAGGGTCTGTATGTTCTGTTAGTCGGTCAGAAATCCAAGGAAATCACCGTTCCGGAATGTTCATGGCTAATATTCGGAAAAAATGCTTTTTATGAGAATCATGCATGGATTTCGCTCTCTATGCATCAGGTAAAAGGCAGTATTGCTTTCTTTCACAGTTTTGATAATATCAAACGGCAGATTCTTTTATATTTTTATTTTCCGCCGAAATATCAGCAACCGCTGACACTTCCTTATTTTGTTAATGCTTATCATGGAACGAAAAACGAACGGAAAGAAATTTTCTGTCATATCAAACAGGTCGGAACAGCGGAAGAAGCTGTTATCCTATTTCCGGTGGGGCATTCTATCACATGGCAAAATATAGGATATCACATGAGCCAAAAAACAACACTGCAATCTGAACGGAAAGGTATCTTATATCAGATTGAAGCAGAAGCTTTCCGCACTCGCAATTTGCATGAACTGATACTTGCTTTATCATTTTATGCATCAGAACAAACGATTTTCGGAACAGGCTGCTATCATCTGCATAAAGTTGTCTGGTATGAGGGCAATCAGGAGATTGTGAAATATATTCCCTGTTCGGATGTAATCGGCGTATATGCGCATAGTTCACTATTGCAGGCATTCCGGCAGAATCCGGATAAAGAACATTTTTTTGACAGTCAGGTGATTCTTGATGCGATGACAAAAAACACTTCCGGAGTGCATACCCGTCAGCGAATTTTTATCGCCGTGGATGCACTCCGGAGTAAGAAAAGAAAGATTGATGTCAACACAGATTCCTTTCTGCATTATCTTGAAAAGCATAAAGAACAGGCTCAACAACTCTTTACAGAAGTCAGTGAAGATTATCCCGAATATCTGGAATATTTCAAAAGCTTACCATTTGTAGATTAAGTAAGATAATTTTTTATCCAAATCTTCACGCATTTGTCTGGATTCTATCGGAAAATCCCGGAGTGATTCAAAACAGCAGGCTAATGCTAATCCCGAACCTATCGGCAGAACGCTTGTTATCATCGACTGCGGAAAGCAAAAATGTGAACCATGTTCATAAAGCATTGTTCTGTATTTGCACTTATGAGGTTTTGACTTTAATCTTTCGTCAATTCTGCGGATATATTTGCAGGTATCCCAGAGAGAATCATCTTCCGCACCGATTAAGACAAGTCTGCCACAGATATTTTCAACCTTGATTTTTTCTTCTTCCTGTAATGGGTGAAGCCGTTCCGATTCATCGAATAAATCACGGCTTGCAATCATATCATGACGCCGCTTGGATTCTTCCTGAATCTTCTGCCAGTATTCCGGATGCCGGTAGGCATACGGCAGAAAAGGAAGCTGTTCTCCTCTGTAACTGAGACTGGATTCATAATCTCCCGGACGTTCCCGGACTCCGTCCAGACCATCACGATAGAAACCTTCCATAACAAAATCACACGGACTGAATGCTAATGTCAGCCGAATATCCGGAAGATAGGAGGCTGCTGCTAATGCCAGCATTCCTGTTGTGGATGCACCACAAATACCAATTTTTGCATTGCCATGTGATTTCAGCCAGTTCACAGCATATTCAATCCGCTCAACCGGATAGCTGTGATGTCCATAATCTTTTCTGGCAGGTGCTAATGCCATGACATGACACCCCAGAGAATGCAGCCACTTTACAGCGGCTTTCACTAATGTATCATCAATATCATCACCAAGCATAATAATGAAAGCTTTATTGGTATGCTTTTTATTCAGATAGTATGCACCGTAAAATCCGTCATGTTCCGGACTAAAATATATTTTTTTCATAAATTTCTCCTTTATTCGATATGATGCTATTATCATCATATCACAAATCCGGAAAAATTGCAAGCCCTGTGAACTTGGATTACAAAAACAGATTCTTTTGTTTCTGCCAGTTCTGTGAAGATTTATAATTCATCAATAAAAGCTGACACTGGAGTTTCTGGTTATCAATAGAATATCTGATAAATTTGTCAATATTATTTTTTGTGATAAAATCATAATCATCAAGAACTTTCTGGACAGAAACAGAATCATCTCTGTCAAGCAGATTCAGGAAAATTTTAGAAAAATACTGCCGGATATAGTCTTTTAATTTTTTATCTTCCGGATTTTGGAACAGCATCTGCCAGAGAATATCATATTTGACAGAAGCGACAATATTTTCTCTAAGCAGCGGGCGGTATCTGATAAAATTTATCACACGTTCAAAATAAATCAGCTCTGTATCAATATTAATGTGAATATTGATATTCCGGAATCTGATTTCCTTCAGATTTTTGCATCCGCTGAAAATGTAAGAATCTGCACTTTTCAGACTGTCCGGAAATGTGATTCTTTCCAGAGATTCACAGTGGCTCAATGCACAGTCACTGATTTTTTCAAGCCCTTCCGGAAGAATGACTTCTTCCAGAAGTTTGCATTTGTCAAATGTATGTCTGCATATTTTTTTCACACCAGAAGGAATCACTATCTTTTTTAAAGAGATACAGCTTGCAAAAGCAGAACTGCCGATTGTTCTGATACTTTCCGGCAAAACGACTTCTTTCAATTTTATACAGTTTAGAAAAGCACATTTCTTTATCTGTGTCACACCTTCCGGAACAATCACAGATTCTTCATCGTAACTGCATTTTATCAGGACTTTTCCGGATTCGCTATATGTAATACTCATTAGACAATCACTCTTTTCAGGTTCAGTGAGTTCTGCCGCCTGTCCCCACAGACAGCAGAACCGGATTTCTTTATTTTAACTATATCATGATATGATTATAACATATCAGATGTTCAAAAATTGCACAACTGGAAATTTTTTTAATTTTTTTGATACAGGAGGTTTCATTATGGAACATGAAAGAATTATTTATATTCTCGAATATCTTACTAATCAGACAGATGAAAAAAAGAAAGTGACTGTCCGTGACATTCAGAAGTTTCTCACCAGTCAGACTAATCTGGGCGAGGTTTCCCCTCTCACTATCCGGCGGGATATTAACCGTCTGCAAATGACCGGACATGATATTCAGGTCAGCCGTGGGGCGCATAATACAGCAGAATATTATCTTGTCCGGAAAGGTTTTACTTTTAACGAAATCCGTTTTATAGTTGATTCTGTCAGCATCAATAAATTTCTGTCAGATGGTCAGAAACAAAAATTAATCAAAAAATTTGAGGGATTATGCTCTTCCGAAGAAGTGCATCAGCTTATCAGCCGGATAGCCCTTAACAGTCAGGCATCACCCTCTCTGAATCTTCTTGAAAATCTGGAGAAAGTTCACAGAATTATCTCCCAGAAACGGAAAATCAACTTTGAGTACGGCAAGTATGACACTCATAAACAAATAAATTATTACAGCAAACGGCGTGATATGCTGCCCTGTAAAGTTATCTATTTCAACGAACGTTTCTATCTTAAATGTCTTGACGAAAAAAATCAGAATATCCGCACATATCGTATTGACCGCATGAAACGCATTACTGCCGGAGAAGTGACACAGTCAGGTACTGTGATTCCCCGTCCGGACGGTGTGGTGCTGGATATTTTTGAACCGGATGAATTTGTGTATGTAACGCTGCGCATTAAACGCTTTCTGCTGGATGATATGCTGGAACAATTCGGCAGATATGCCACTGTCCTGAATGATGCCACTCCCGGCACTGTTCTGATTCGTGCCAAAATTGGCATTGGTCATGGTTTTTACAGATGGGTGATGAAATACGGACAGGATATGGAAATTCTTTCTCCGGAACATGTACGACAGGAATTTGCTGAAAAAATTGCCGGGGTTGCCAGCCTATACAAATAAACAAGAACTGCCGCATTTTTGCGGCAGTCAGTTTGTTCAGGCAGAAGCACCTACTAATTCTGGTGTTTCCATATTTTCTGGTGTTTCTGCTTCTTCAGTGAAAACTGTTTCTTCTTCTTTTTTGGCAGCATTTTCCGCTGCCTGTTTTTCGGTATCATTTAAAGATGCTGTATAGAGATATTCCAGTCTGCTGTGAAGCGTGTCACGCTCTTGTACCACGGCTTCAAGCTGTTGTTTCAGGGCAGTTACTTCCTGTTCACTGACAGCAGAGTCAGACTGCTGTGTTGTCAGCTGTGCATTTTGAACAGTCAGTTCTTTTACCTGATTTTTCAGTTCTTCTATCATACTGGCACTTTGTGCAGACAATTCCTGAATCTGCTTTTTAAAGTCCTCTTCATTCTGAGCATTCTGTGCAGTCAGGTCTTCCACCTGTTTTTTAAGTGCTTCTGTTGCATTGGCACTCTGTGCGGATAATTCCTGAATCTGCTTTTTAAAGTCCTCTTCATTCTGAGCATTTTGTGCAGTCAGGTCTTCCACCTGTTTTTTAAGTGCTTCTGTTTCAGCAGACTGATTTTCTGTTTGGGCAAGCTGGGCATTCTGTTCTGTCAGTTCTTTAATCCGGCTCTGAAATTCCGAATTTTTTGCATTTTGTGCTGTTTTTTCCTGACTTAAATCCTGTTTCAGCTTACGATTATATTCTTTCTCATGTTTCAGACTTGCTTCGAGTTCTGCAATTTTCTCGTTCAGCCCGTCCTGACCGGAAGCAAGCTGTTCTTCTCTTGCCAGAAGTTCAGCTTCCTTTCTGAGATTTTCTTCGAGCTTTTGCCTGCTTTCTTCGTCTCTTTTCTGCAAGTCTTCTTTTTTTTTCTTGTACCGGTCTTTTTCTTCTTTCAGCGTTTCAGCGAGAGTACGGAATGCAGCAACATCCTGCTTATAAGAAAGTGTCTCTGCCTTGAAATTTGATTTTTCAAGGGCAAATTTTTCTCTTTCTTCTTTCAGTTGTGTTTCGAGCTTGTATACTTTGGAATCATATTCTCTTTTGAGTGTTTCAAGTTCTTTCTGTTTCAGTTCATTCTGTATCATAAGCTGACCGGCAGCATCACTAAGTTCCTGAATCACGGATTTTAATTCGCTCATTTTTTCTGTATATTTTTTATCTGCAACTGGCATCAGTCAGACCTCACTTTCATGATTTTTCGGAATCGAGCAGAGCTTTCACTCTTTTCAGGACATTATCATATTTTTCTTTATATTTTTCGGAATCCTGCCGCTGTGCATTCATATCTTCTGTAAGGGAATCTGCAAGTTTCAGAGCCTTTTCTGTCAGCTGGCGGATTTCTTCTTTTGTTACAGTTTTTTCCATAATCATCCTCCGTTCTGAGTAATTTTCAGCAGTCTGTATTTTTATTATATCATAGTTCTTTTACAAAGTCAATGTATTTTTTATGAATTTCTGACAAAAATACACTCTCCGAAATCCGGAGAGTGTAAATTTTTCATAATTTTTTATTTTGAGCGCAGTTCTGCATTTAACTTCTTGCGCAGAACTTTTGTTATACTTTCAGCACAGGCTTCAATTTCATTGGAAGTCAGGGTCTTTTCCAGAGAACCGATTACCAGCCGGACGGTTACAGATTTCTTGCCTGCCGGGACTTGTTTTCCCTTATATTCTTCTACGAATGAAACAGACTGCAATACACTGCCCTGTTTTTTCTTGGACAGAATGACATCTTTGATTTCTTCCCACTTGACAGTATCTTCCACCAGCATGGACAAATCATAATCCATAAGCGGATATTCCGGCAAATGTGTGAATGTATTGGTTCTGGAAGTAAACGGCTTCAGCAGTTCGATGTCTATCTCAAACAGCAGAACCGCATTGTTTTTAATCCCGGATTCCAGAGCTGCTTTTTTGGACAGCAGCGCAAAATCACCGACTTTTACATCATCACGGAACAGATTCAGCCATACAACATCATCCGCCCAGACAGGCTTGATTTCCTGCTGAAAATGTAATGCTTCCATGTGTGTATAACGTGACATGTTTTCCAGTACACCCTTTGCCTGACGGAACAATGCATTGATATTCTTATAATCGCCTGTGAATGCACCGCCGATATGCTTTCTCTGTTCCGGCAGCTTTTCTGTTTCATCATAATCGGAAACATAATTCCGGTCAAAAAATACTCTTGCACCCTCGAAAATT
Organism: Ruminococcus sp. UBA7014; assembly: GCA_002449575.1. Lineage (GTDB taxonomy): Bacteria > Bacillota > Clostridia > Oscillospirales > Ruminococcaceae > UBA3855. The sequence continues at coordinate 6,967 of DJXC01000162.1, read as the reverse complement.
GAGAATTCACTGTAATATCTTAAATTTTCTGAAACTGCCTTTACCAGATTCGGCAGAAGTGACGAACGGATAAACTTTTCTGTCGGGGAGGGCGGTGTCGAAATTGCCAGCATTCCTTCTGTACTGCCCAGTACTGCATGAATATACTGGTCATCCATCCACGGATAAGTGAATACTTCCTGCATTCCGCAGCGGAATGCCAGATATTCTTTGATTTTGCGTTCCAAATCAATTTCCAGCTGATTGATTGCACCCGTGAAAGAAGTGGTAATTTTTTCGCCGTCAAAGTTCTCATACCCGTACATACGGGCAACTTCTTCCATGACATCATCTTTAATCGAAATATCTCCTGTAGAACGCCATGTCGGAACAATGACATGCATATTATCGCCGTCAAATGCCACTGTAAAGCCCAGTCTGCCAAGCAGATTTGTCAAAGTCTCCTGAGAAAATTCCTTGCCAAGACGATGCTCCAGCCAGCTGACAGGCACATCAATTTCCTTCTGCACCAGCTTTTCCGGATAAGTGTCCGAAAACGCCTTAATTTCCATTTCCGGATAAATTTCACGGAATAATTCCATTGCCATAGAAAGTGCCTGTTCACAGCGTTCCGGGTCAATTGCCTTTTCATATCTTGCAGAAGCTTCTGTTCTGTTTTCATATCTGAGTGCAGTTCTTCTGATGCCTGCTGCATTGAAATTGGCAACTTCCAGAATCACTCTGTTTGTTTCCGGCAGAACGGAATCTTTTGACCCGCCCATTACACCAGCCAGACCAACCGGACTTTCTGTATCAGCAATGACTAAATCATCAGGAGTCAGTTCCAGTTTTTTCTCATTCAGCAGAAGCAGTTCTTCCTTGTCAGCTGCACGGCGGACAATAATATTTCCTTTGATATGGTCAGCATCAAATGCATGTGTCGGCTGACCAGTTGCCAGCATCACATAATTTGTAATATCTACAAGTGCATTAATCGGACGCATACCCACTTTCCAGATTCTGTTCTGCATCTGGTAGGGTGCAGGCTTGACAGAAAGATGGTCAATTTCTGCACCGATATATCTGGGACATCTTTCAGAATCCTGCACTTCTACTTTCATTGCCGGAATACCGGAAGCATCAAATTTCTTGATTTCTTTCAGCGGAAGATGATACAGTGCTGCAATTTCTCTTGCAATTCCGTAATGTCCCCATAAATCCGGACGGTTTGTCATAGACTTATTATCAATTTCCAGAATGATATCATTCAGGTCAAGTGCATCTGCAAGGGGAGTTCCGGCAGGCACGTCAAATGCGGACAAATCTGTAATTTCTGCTTCTTCCTTTGCCGGAAACAGGTCAGCCAGTCCGATTTCAGAAGAAGCGCAAATCATGCCGAAACTTTCTACTCCACGAAGTTTTGCATTCTTAATGACAACCGGTTCGCCCTCACCGTGCCAACGTACAACTGCACCCGGACAAGCGACCGCAACTCTCATACCTTTTGCAAGGTTTGCACCACCGCAGACAATGTCCTTGATTTCGCCGTTTCCAATATCTGTCTTGCAGATACGAAGCTTATCCGCATTCGGATGCGGCAAAACTTCCTGAATTATGCCGACAATTAATTTATCAAAGCTTGCTGCCAGAGGTCTGACATCTTCTACTTCTACAGTAGACATTGTCAAATCATAGGCAAGCTTCTTCAGGTCCATATCGTCCGGAATGGCGACATAGTCTTTAATCCAGTTTAACGATAATTTCATGATTTTTTCCTCCCGTTATTTGAACTGCTGCAAGAATCTCAGGTCAGCACTGTGGAACAGACGCACATCATCTACACCGTAACGCATCATAACAAGACGGTCAAGACCAATGTTAACATAGAAACCTGTAAATTCATCCGGATTCAGACCGGCTGCACGGAGTACATTCGGGTGAGGTGTACCGCCCGGCATGATTTCAATCCAGCCGACATTTTTACAAACGCTGCATCCTTTGCCGCCACAAACCAGACAGCCCATATCAATTTCAAAGCCGGGTTCTACAAACGGGAAAAATCCGATTCGCATTCTGACAGGCACTTCTCTGCCGAATACTTTGGAAAGCACACTCTGGAGCATAATTTTTCCGGAAGCAAAGTCAATATTCTTATCCACAATCAGGGCTTCATACTGGAAAAACGCTCTTTCATGACGTGCATCTGTCGTTTCATTTCTGTAAACTCTGCCAGGATATACAAACCGGTAAGGCGGTTTATGTGTCTGCATATAGCGGACGCTTCCGCCTGTCAGGTGTGGACGAAGGCACAGTTTTTCATTGGTTGCACCCGTGTCATGACCTTCCAGCCAGTAAGTATCCATACTTTCACGAGCCGGATGATTCGGGGGGAAATTCAGCTTATCAAAAGCATATAATTCACTGGTAATATCTTCTTCTTCATAGATTTCAAAGCCCATAGAACGGAATGCATCATTGAGGTCATAACACATTTGTGTAATAGGGTGCAGTCCGCCGCCTGACGGAGCAGTACCGGGGACAGTAACATCAAAATCAGCTGGAATTTCTGATGCTTTCAGCACAAGTTCCTCACGTTTCTGTTCTACCAGACCTGTCAGTTTGTTCTTGATTTCGTTGACAATACGTCCGATTTCCGGGCGTTCGGATTTGTCGAGTTTCGGCATTTCCTTCATGATTTCTGTTAAAGAACCCTGTTTTCCCAGCAAGGAAGCCTTCACTTCCTGAAGGGCATTTTCTGTGCCGGCAGCAAGAATTTTCTCCTTGCCTTCCCGCAGAAGTTCTTCGAGTTTTTCTTTCAAAATAATTCCTCCATTTCTGAAAATAAATCAAACTTAGAACTTTAATATTATATCACAAGACAAGGAAACTGTCAAGATTTTTTCTGTTCCTGATATTCTTTCCATGCAGCCCGCACCCAGTCCGGCACACCAAAGTCATATTTCATTTCTTCGGGCTTGGCACTGCCGGGAATGGAAATCATGGAAAGATACTGATACACTTCAAACGGTTCTTTTGTCAGTGCTGTAAAAATTTCGCTGCTCAGATTATAGCGTTCAAAGAGAGGTCTGAACCGTTCTTCATAAACAGAAGTACTGTTAATCAGACAAAGTTTCTGAATCATGCGCAGAAGCTTGTTTTGAACTCTGGTGACATGTTCCTTGGAATATCCTGTTTTTTTGGAAATTTCTGCAAGACTGTTCCCCTGCATACGGAAACGCAGCACATCAATATGCAGTTCTTTTTCTTCTGTATTTTCAGCAAGGAATTCCAGTACGGGCGGATATTTTAAAATATAATAATCTCCCCTAGTTTCGTGAATTCTTTCATTTTCTTTCATTTCCTGCAAAATTTCGGTCAGAATTTTCTTATCCATAGAAGCGGGCATGTCTTCCCGGAGCATCACTTCTGAGAGTCCGGACATCTGACGATTGCTGATAAGCTTAGTGATATACTTATCCAGCAGTGTCCGGACATGTTTTTCACGATACCATGTATTCCAGCAATTTTCTTTTGTACGGTTTTTTTCGGGCAGATTGGCACAAAGATATAATTTCAGCGCACGCTGTCGGGACTGTTCAATATTCAGGTCAGCAAGTTCTTCTATAAACTCATCCAGATAGGCAGTGACTTCTTTTGGAACAGGCTTGACTTCAGGATATACCGGATTTGCCTTGGCTTCTTTATAATTCACAATTTCCTGCAATGTTTTTTCATCCATATGCGGAATAGTCCGGAGTGTTTCTTCTTCTGTCTGCACAAGCTGACGGGAACTGCGGATATGTCCACGGAGCAGGCTGTTTTTTGCTTTGACAGAAAGGGGCATTTCTTCCACATAGACAATTTCTTCTTCTGCAAGCATTTCTTCTGTCATAGGTGTAAGAAAATCTTCTGTTTCCTCATCAAATTCCGGAAGTGGCGGTGCAGCCTCGTGTTTTTCCTGTTTGTCCCAGTCAGTCACAGAAGGGATTTCCGGCAGATAATCTGCATCTTCATCAAGAAGGGGTGCATTATCATTGACATTGCTGGGCATGGAAAGCATATCCACCTCATTCAAATCCAGAACAGACGGAATCAGTGGCAGAATATCTTTAGCGGCTTCGCTCAAATCTCCCTGAAATTCTTCGTCAGGGCGTTCCGGCACTTCAGCAACTGTTTTTACCTTTGTGTTATCAAAATTAAAGAAAGCAGAAATTTCCGGAAGGTTTTCCATCTCTGACTTTGTTCTGTCTGTTTCTCCTTCATCTGCAAAAGACGGTATTTCCAGATTTTCTGTATCTGTAGGAAGTTCTGAAAATTCCAGAATTTCGGAAACCAGTTCTGTATTTTTATTTTCAAAATCGGTTTCATCTGCAAAGGATGGTATTTGAATTTCTTCTTTTTTCTCTTCCTGTTGTTCAGAAGAAAAAGTGGGGATTTCCGGCAGATTTTCTTTCCGGACAGTTTCTTCCAAATCATCTATTGTTTGCGCAGCCGAATCCATGTCCAGCGTATCCAGACCGGAAAAAGACGGAATATCCAGCACAGCTTCCGGCTCTGCTCCCTGCATTTCGGTAAACGGGAACGAATTTGCCATATCTTCCAGTTCCAGCGTATCAATATTAGAAATAGAAGGCACTTCGGGCAAATCTGGAATCGGATTCGATTTCATCTGTGCATTATTCTTTTTTTCATTTTTCATGTGAGTTCTCCTTTTTGTGCCATATACATATATGAATATCCTGTGCCATACAGATGCTATTCTTTTATATTATAACATAATTTCCGGGATTAGTCAATATGATTTTCATGAATTTTACACAGAAAAAACGGACAGATTTCTGTCCGTTTTAATATCATCAAAAATTATTTCGCATTCAGATGCGGAATGCGCTTTATCACAAGTTCATACAACGTTACAGAAGAAGCTGCCCCCATAATGCCCTGTACCAGATTTGACGGCATTCCCAGTAAAGAGGTTATCAGGGACTGATACATCACAGCTTCAAATCCGGCATAACCGATTATCATAATGACTTCTGCAATGCAGGCAGCGGCAATTCTTGCACGGAATGTATCATGTTTTTCGCTGAGTTTCTGATAAATATGAAAAGATGCCAGTGCCATGAAAGCTTTAATTACCAGTGTTACAGGCGCATAGACAAAATAGCCTGAAATCACGTCCGCCAGTGCCGAACCGATTCCGGCGGCAGCCGTTCCATAAACACCGCCCAGAAGCCATGCTGAAATATTTACAAAACAATCTCCTAAATTTAAATATCCTTTTGTTGGTGTGGGTATCTGAATCAATAATGTTGCAACGGTTGTAAATGCCGCCAGCAAAGCTGCTAATGTTAGCTGTCGAAGATGTCGATTCTGTTTCATAACATATCACCTCAAAAAATATTCTTATCATAATTATCTAAATCTGACGATAACTATTATAACACAAAATCCTTTGATTGTCAACATTTTTATTTATAGTTGTTTTCAATAGCCTGTTACAATCTGAACTGATAACTTTTTACTTATTTTTATGATTTTGCTGTGCTGTCACGGCATTTTCGTCAATTCCCTCCGTGCTTTCCGGCAGGAACAGAATCTTGACAGTCGCAAAACAAATCTTGATATCCTGAATGATACTGGGGTGTGCCAGATACATCAAATCCATCTGTAATTTATCATATGGTGTGGAATTATATTTTCCATACACTTGTGCATAGCCTGTCAGCCCGGCTTTTGCCTGCAATCTCAGCCGGAACTCCGGAAGTTCTGCTTCATATTGTGCTGCAATTTCCGGACGTTCCGGACGAGGTCCTACAACAGACATTTCGCCTTTCAGAATATTGAACAACTGCGGCAGTTCATCCAGCCGAAACCGTCGGAGAAATTTACCTGCTACTGTAATCCGCTTATCTACTTTCCCGGAAGAAAGCCGGGCAATTCCATCTTTTTCCGCATCCGGACGCATAGACCTGAATTTCAGAATCTGAAATTTTCTGCCGTCTTTTGTCAGTCTTGTCTGCCTGTAAAATACTGTACCGCCGTCCGCTTTCACGATTCCTGCAATTATCAGCATCAATGGTGATAATAAAATCAGTCCCATTCCGGAAATCAGAATATCAAATATCCGCTTCATAATAATATATTCCGGAACAGGCTGGTATCTTTCCGCACGCATCAGCGGCAGATGAAACATATGCATTGTCCTTGCACTGCTCATCAGCAAATCTCCCGTTTCTGGAATGATATAGGCAATTTTCCGGTTTTCGATACAGTATTTCAGAATCCTGTTTCTTTCATGACTCTGCAAATCACAGATAAATACTGTCTGAATGCTGTCATCTATCACAGAAAGCCCCTGCTTTAAAAACTCCTGTACAGCACAGGTTTTCACTACCTGAAATTTTAAATCCATTCCATATGCCGAAATCAGATTCTGCATTTTTTCTTCCTGCTGATAAAAAATGATTGTCCGCAAGGGTGGAAATTTTCTGAAATACCATCTGTGCGCCAGAAGTGACCATAATGCTGAAAATGCTGTCTGTCCCAGAAAACAAAATAGCAACGGCACTAAATTGATAATCCTCCGCCCAAGCAAACTGAATATCATTCCCATAATCCCATCTGCGAAAAATGCTGCAAGCATCTGACTATATGTCAGTTCTGAAATTCTCTGCAATGACAAGTGAAAGGCATCGTAAATTCTGCTGAATACCAGATAGAATATCATAAACAATAAAATAATTATCCCGTCTTCTTTCTGCATCTGTTCTCCCGGATACAACAAATCTCGGTAATATTTCAGCCAGCCGCACAGAAACGGGACTGTCACAGCTATCACATTCAGCAGCTTTACTCCTCTGACAAGCAAGTCATGTTTTATACCCATAAAAATTTTTCTCCTTAAAACGCATTCCAATATTATTATCATAACTCTGAATTTAATTTTTGTCAATGCTCAAATTCCGCTTGACAGATTTCTTGTTAT
>DJXC01000107.1 GCA_002449575.1 Ruminococcus sp. UBA7014 | reverse complement strand
TGTATTTTCAAAATAGGGCAGTTCATTGGAATCCAGCAGCATAACTGGTTTTCCGGTGTGCCTCAGCAGAGCATCCATCTGCTTTAATATTTCTTGATTATTAATTGTATTACGGTCGAAGAGAAAGCCGTCAAATTCTGATGATTTCACCAGTTGAAACAGTGCCGTTTCGTGGTAGTTATGTGGTGTGACAGGCGGCTGAAAATTGTTTTTCACTGCAAGTACAATTACATTACAGTCAGCCCGTTCACTTTGTGCAAGGATACCACACATCGTTTCCGAAGTGTAAATGCGATAGCATTCCGCAACAATTACACCGATTGTCAGTCTCCTTTTCATGCAGGTTTCACCCTCTTATCTGTTGTTTTTACTATTATATCATATTGTGAACTAAAATGCAAGACAATTTTATATATGCAGTCTGAGAATTATTCACAAATATCTTTAAACTTGTCACAATATTGTATTGCAAAATTACTTCAGATTTCGTATAATTACAAGTGAGAGAAAATAAAAAAGGGATGCGGCTGCCGAGATGACCGTACTGCACTCGCAAACAGCATCCCCTCATTTTAAAAGGAGCGATTTTATGATAAATTTCAAACGCTGTGCCGCATTCCTTGCAGCACTCACACTTCCAATGACCATTATTCCGCAGATGGTCACAGCAGCCGATTCAAATCAATATACAATGAATATTACAGTAGACCTGTCCGGCGAAAAGAAAACAATCAGTCCTTACATTTACGGCATGAACAAGTATGATGACGGGGCTGTGCTTGATGATGTGCGTATCAGTGCCGTTCGTCAGGGCGGCAATCGACTGACTGCATACAACTGGGAAACAAATGCTTCCAATGCGGGTGAGGACTGGAAACACAGTTCGGATAGCTTCATGTCATCCTCAAATGAACCGGCAGCGTGTGTACAGGAGTTTTCAGAGATTAGCGTCAAGCATGATATTTCCTATCGTTTGACGACTTTACAAATGGCAGGATATGTGGCAGCCGATAAAGACGGCAGCGTGACTGAGGCAGAAACTGCACCTTCCAGTCGCTGGAACACAGTAAAATTCACAAAGGGCAGTGCATTTTCCATGACCCCCGATTTGACTGATGGTACAGTATACATGGACGAGTATGTCAACTACATTGTCAATACCCTTGGTGATGCGGACAGTTCAACTGGCATTCAGGGCTACAGCCTTGACAATGAACCAGCTCTTTGGCAGCATACACACAGCCGTATGCACCCCGAAGCAGTCACTGTAACTGAATTGTCTGAAAAGTCCATTGAACTTGCCAAAGCTGTCAAGTCCATTGACCCCAAAGCAGAAATTTTCGGACCAGCCCTCTATGGTTATACGGCTTATGACCATCTTGCAGATGGTGACGACTGGAATGCAGCCAACTCTGATGGAAAATATCACTGGTATATTGACAAATACCTTGACGATATGAAACAGGCAAGCGATGAAGCTGGTATCCGTCTGCTTGATGTGCTGGATATTCATTATTATACCGAATCCGGCAGAAACGGCACAGAAGACAGATTACAGTCTGTTCGTACACTCTATGAAAAAGGCTTCGTTGAGAATAGCTGGATTGGAGAGTGGTGTCAGACAAATATTCCAATTCTGCCAACTATTCAAAATTCTATCGATGCTTATTATCCCGGTACGAAACTTGCCATTTCGGAATATAATTTCGGTGGTGATGATGAAGTCAGTGGTGCAATTGCACAGGCAGAAGCACTGGGCTGCTATGCAGATGCAGGTGTCTATTTTGCAACGCTCTGGGGTGGCAGTGACTATATCTTCTCCGGTATGAAACTGTATACAAACTATGACGGAAATGGCGGTCATTTCGGTGATACGCTCGTTCCCACAGTAACAGAGGATGTGTCTCTTGCCTCTTCCTACTCTGCAATCAACGGTGATAATGACAGTCAGGTCACAGTAATGCTCACAAACAAGAATCTTACTGATGCGGAAAATGCGTCTGTCAAACTGAAAAACAGCAGCACAAAGTATCAGGCGGCGGCAGTATATGCAGTTTACGGCAATTCTACAGATATTCGTTTAATTGACATTGTGGACAATATTTCGGATAATACAGTCAACGTTACACTCCCTGCCTATTCTGCGGCAATGATTGTTGTGAGTGATGATGCATTCGATTTTTTAGACCTTACACTTTACGACCCGAACAAAATCACGGAGCGAACAGAAACATTCAATGATGTTAATAGCCTCATCAATAAAGACGGCAATGTTGAAATTCCGATAACTGATGCCGAAAACCTGAAAAAAATTGTCCTGACAGCAAATGTTACCTCCAGTGCAGGTTCTTCCTATGGCGGTGTCGGCGGCGGCATTTGTGTAAATGCGAAAGATGCAAACGGTACACAGTTCTGGTCAAGCAAAGGATTTTCAATTGACCTCGGCAGCAATCAAACTGCAACAGTGACCTTTGACGGAACTTTTGGCAATGACGGTGAAACTGTGGAACTTCTCCGTGGTTGACTTTTT
>DJXC01000087.1 GCA_002449575.1 Ruminococcus sp. UBA7014 | reverse complement strand
AACAGTTCTCAAAAAAGAAACTCCAGAACCGGAAAGCAAAACTGTTTCTCTTGAAAAAAAAGCTCCCGATTCTGAAACAGAACAAAAATTCCGGGCGATTTTTCAGGAATACCATCAGAAAAAAACAAAGAAAAACCCGGAATTGTCTGTACTGACAATTGGTAATCCTGAACTGGACAGAAAATTCAAGCAGGAAGCCATTCAGTATATGCATGGCACAGTACGGCTGTATTCTCTGGAAATGTTCTTGATGCTGGGAATTCTGGTGATATTCGGTCTTTCTGTTACGTTTGGAATTTTTATCTGTTTTTCGATTCTGGCATTTGCCACCGCTGCATTCTGGCTGTGGTATGCTTCCAGGTGGAAACTGACGTTTGATGGCAGTACTAACCGTTTTTCCTATCAGGCTCTGAATTGTCCGGAAATGCATTTTCATATATCTGAAATCGAAAGTCTGCAAATCAAAAGTGGTTTTCGTTTTCCAACTGAACAGATGATTCTGTTCGTTCACGGAATCAAAATTTGTATTCCTCTGGGATTACCTCAGGGACGAAATATCCCCCGTCTGGGCGGATGCTATAACGGAAATAAACTCCGGGAATATCTGGAATTTTATCAGGCTCTGCACGGAAAATTTCCGGAAGCCGGATTTTCTTATGCAGGAAGAAACAGAAAATCAGATTCTGCTAAAGAAGAACTGATGCAGATGCTCACACAATATCAGAAACAGATAGATGATAACAAGAAGGAGTGATTTTTGTGCCGTTAGCAGAACAAATTCGTCCGAAAACACTGGAAGATGTTGTTGGTCAGCGGCATTTGCTCGCACCCGGCAAACCATTGAGAAAAATTATCGAAAGCGGACATGTCCCGAATATGATTTTCTATGGCTCTTCCGGAATTGGAAAAACGACTGTCGCCCGGATTATTGCCGAAAAAACAAATATGACTTTACATATCCTCAACGGCACACAGGCGGGTGTTTCTGATATGAAAGAAGTCTTTTCAGAAGTCGGCACGTTCGCCGGCATGAACGGGATTTTGCTTTATCTTGATGAAATTCAGTATCTGAATAAAAAACAGCAGCAAAGTCTGTTATCTTATATCGAAAACGGCGATATTACGCTGATTGCTTCTACTACGGAAAATCCCTATTTTGCGGTATATAATGCCGTTATCAGCAGATGTACAGTATTTGAGTTCAAACCTGTGGAAGTTTCTGAAATGCAAAAGGCAGTTGAACGTGCATTTAAACAATCCGGAAAAGAAAATTTCGCACTGGAAGACGGCGTTATCGAACATATCGCACAGGGAAGCGGCGGAGATGTCCGCAAAGCCATGAATGCGGTTGAACTGTGTCTTCTGTCTGCCGAAGATACGGGGGAAGGCTATTTTTATATTTCTCTGGAAACAGCACAGCTTCTGACACAGCGCAGTAATATGAAATATGACCGTGACGGTGATTCGCATTATGATATTTTATCCGCATTACAGAAATCTATCCGGGGCAGTGATGAGAATGCTGCACTGCATTATGCAGCAAGGCTGATTCAGGCAGGAGATTTACTTTCTCTGACAAGAAGATTATTAGTCATTGCTTCCGAAGATATTGGATTAGCCTATCCGCTGGCTGTGCCGATTGTCAGGGCTTGTGTTGATAATGCGTTACAGTTAGGTCTTCCGGAAGCACGGATTCCGATTGCAGAAGCAGTTGTTTTTCTCGCCACTATGCCAAAATCAAACAGTGCTTATCTGGCAATGGATGCCGCTCTTGCGGACTTGGAGCAATACGGCGCACTTGATTTCCCTCGTCATTTACAGAACAGACATTTCGATGGCGAAGGCGCAGAGATAACAGGACAAAATTATTTATATCCGCATGATTATAAAAATCACTATGTCAGACAGCAGTATCTGCCGGATGCGATTCAAAATCATGTCTATTACAAATTCGGCGATAATAAAACCGAACAGGCGGCTTTGCAGTACCGGAAAAAAATTTTGCAGGAGTCAGAATAATTTTTTTAGTTGTGCAATTTTTGAACATCTGATATGTTATAATAAACTCATGATATAGATTTGCTATTCAGGAGGTTGTTAGCATGATACAGAATGAAATTACACAGGACTTAATTTCTTATCTGAAATTTCCGTACAGAGTACTCTCAACAGATTTTACGCATGAACAGATTACAGAATATTACCGTCAGGAATTTGTCAGAGGACAAAAAGAAGGCTTTACACCTGTACTGATTAAAGTAGATGATACGCTTGCTGAATGCTTCGGTCTGATGGAAGAAGAGGGCTATTATCCGGAACAGGCTTTGCAGTCTCTTCCGGATGGAAAAGAAGTTCTCGCTCAACGCTGGCAGGAAGCCACGGGCGGAAATTGGACAGATGATTCTGAAAAATATCAGGAATTACTTGACAGTGTAGATGCTGCTGCCGGACAGAATGTTTTTCTGACATTGCATCTGCATACACCCAGTCAGATGGAACCGACACTTCTGTTTGAAATTCCAGTTGTCAATCCGTGGGAAATTCCGGCATATGTGCCGTTCGGCGGCTGGAATGACTGCCCCTCTCCGGAAGAAATGACCGCTGTCTGCAAATACTGGTTTGAACAGTATCAGGCTGTTCCGGCAGTGATTTCTCATGATACGCTCGAAATGATTCTGCCTGAACCTGTCCCGGAAGAGAAAGCTGACGAATTTGTAAAAGAATATTATGCCTTCTGTCAGGATACTATCGACCAGGGCGTTCCTATGCCGCTCCTGAAAGAGACAGTCAAGTATTCGACAGTATGGCAGTTCTGGTGGGATTAATTTACAGAAAACCTATCAGAAAAATATAATTGACAAACGGCTGATTTTATCAAAGATTAGCAAGACCC
>DJXC01000085.1 GCA_002449575.1 Ruminococcus sp. UBA7014 | reverse complement strand
ATTATTACTTTTCATCTGGTAATCAGTTTAGGAGGATATTGAATGGAAACAGATTGGCTTTCCACTTTAACGAAGACTATCGAAAGCACTTCCAACATGATGAATATTGTATCAAAATCTTATGGATTGATACATAAACGTGAAATAGTAGAATATAATGGCAAAAAGTGCTGGCTTGTATGGGATTCTATTCTCTATAATGAAATTACATTAGAGGAAATGGAAACCGGAAAACAGATGCAAATGTGGACAAGCAAAGATGCTACAGAAACTGAAGCTAAATTTAATGAAATCATTTTAACATTAAATCAATTGGCTGAAGAACGTAAACAGGCTTTAGAACGTGAAAGGGCTTTGGAATATAAAAAGATTCAGGAACGTGAAAACAGAAACAGGACATTAAAAATAATATCTATAGTTATAGTTATAATTGCACTTGCAGTAATTGTTGGAGTATTGTATGGAATTATAAAATAACTTTTAAAACTGATAGAAAGGATATTATCATGCAGAATATTGGTAAAATCGTGCAGATTATCGGTGCTGTCGTGGACGTTCGTTTTCCCAAAGACCAGCTCCCCCGTCTGCTTAACGCAATTACTGTCGATAACAACGGCAAAAAGCTAGTCATCGAAGTCGCTCAGCATATCGGTGATGATATTGTCAGATGTATTTCTATGGGAAGTACTGACGGTCTTGTCCGTGGTATGAATGCTATCGACACGGGCGCACCGATTAAAGTGCCGGTCGGAAAAGAAACACTCGGCAGAATGTTCAATCTCCTCGGCGAAGCCATTGATGAGAAACCCGCTCCCAATACAGAGGAAAAATGGGAAATCCACCGTGAAGCCCCCAGTTATGAAGAACAGACCGCCTCTAATGAAGTTCTCGAAACCGGAATTAAAGTTATTGACTTAATCGCTCCGTATCTGAAAGGCGGTAAAATCGGCTTGTTCGGCGGTGCTGGTGTCGGAAAAACTGTTCTGATTCAGGAGTTAATCAATAATGTTGCGAATCAGCACGGCGGTATTTCAGTCTTTACAGGTGTCGGAGAACGTACCCGTGAAGGCAATGACCTCTATAACGAAATGAAAGAAAGCGGCGTTTTAAACAAGACTGTTCTCGTATACGGTCAGATGAATGAACCCCCCGGAGCTAGAATGCGTGTAGCTCTTTCCGGTCTGACTATGGCGGAATATTTCCGTGATACCGAAGGTCAGGACGTATTGTTATTTATTGATAATATTTTCAGATTCACACAGGCAGGCTCAGAAGTATCGGCTCTGCTCGGAAGAATGCCTTCTGCCGTAGGCTATCAGCCGACACTTGCCACTGAAATGGGTGCATTGCAGGAAAGAATCACTTCTACTAAAAAAGGCTCTATCACGTCAGTTCAGGCGGTTTATGTTCCTGCGGATGACCTGACAGACCCTGCTCCGGCAACCACATTCGCCCATCTGGATGCTACTACTGTATTATCCCGTTCGATAGCTTCTCTGGGTATCTATCCGGCTGTTGACCCTCTGGAAAGTACTTCTCGAATCTTAGACCCCGATATTGTCGGTCATGAACATTACGAAACCGCCCGTGCAGTACAGACTATCTTACAGAGATACAACGAATTGCAGGATATTATTGCTATCATGGGTATGGATGAACTTTCTGACGAAGATAAAAGAATTGTTCTCCGTGCCCGTAAAGTACAGCGTTTTCTGTCTCAGCCGTTCTCAGTAGCAGAACAGTTTACAGGTATGCAGGGAAAATATGTTCCTCTGAAAGAAACTATCAGAGGCTTCAAAGAAATTATCGAGGGCAAACATGACGATTTGCCGGAATCTGCATTCTTATTTGTCGGCACGATTGACGAAGCTGTCGAAAAAGCAAAATCTATTCAGGAGTGATGCTTCATGAATACGTATCGTTTAGTGATTCTCACACCTGATAAAACGCTGTTTGATGATGAAGTTGTTCAGCTCACAGCAAGAACCACTGAAGGAGATGTCGGCATTTTAGCCGGGCATATTCGTTATGCGGCGATTCTGAAAACTGGTGTGCTGACTGTCAAGCTTCCGAGCGGTGAAATCAGAACCGCTGCGGAATCCGGCGGCATTCTGAAAGTTTCAGATGATAAAACGACAGTCATGGTAACAGCTGCGGAATGGGCGGAAGAAATTGACCCTGACTGGGCAGAACGTTCCCGGCAGGATGCTATGGCGAAGATTGAAGCCGCTCAGAATGAACCTGACCGTCTGGAACGTGCCAATCTGAAATTACAGAGAGCATTAAACCGTCTGCGTGTATCCGGTCACGGAACAGGTCAGACGACACCGCCATTAAAGAAGAAAAAGCAATAATCTATTAAAGAAAAGAGGGATTTCCATGCAGGATGCAATGCATTCGCTGACATACGGGCTGTTTGTTGTCACTGCCTGTCTGTATGGCAAGGATAACGGCTGTATCGTGAACACTGTCGGACAGGTAACATCTTCTCCGAACAGAATCAGCATTACGGTCAACAAATCGAATGATACTCATGATATGATTCACGAAACAGGTATTTTCACAGTATCTGTCATCAGTGAAAAAGCAAATTTTGAACTGTTCAAACGGTTCGGTTTCCAGTCCGGCAGAACGGCTGATAAATTCGCCGGATTCACGTCATGTAAGCGCACCAAAAACTGGACAATGTGCATCACCGAAGGAACAAATGCTTATCTTTCGGGGAAAGTCGTGCAGGAAATCGACCTCGGCACACATACCATGTTCATTGCAGATGTAACAGAAAAAGGCATTCTGAGCGATGTACCTTCTGTAACATATGCTTATTATCTGGAACATATCAAGCCGAAGCCCGAAGCAGTCGGCAAGACTGAAAGCGGTCAGACCGTTTGGAGATGCACCATCTGCGGCTATGAATATATCGGCGAAGAACTGCCGGAAGATTTCATCTGTCCGTTGTGCAAGCATCCAGCATCGGATTTTGAAAAAGTAGAATAAACAAAAACAACTCCGGAACTGAAACAGTTTCGGAGTATTTTATTATTAAAATTTTGCGTTTGAATTTAAAAATTGACTTGCAATTTTTTCTACACTAGGCTTGAATGTTTTCCAACCTTCTTTTTCAATACAAAATACATAAATATCGCCTGTCTGTGGAGTACTTCCCAAAGAATAGAAGCTTGTTGAAACTTTATATCCTTCCAGTACAGTTAAATCATCTCCATAATTATTCAAATAATACTCTTGAATATAATCTAAATCTTCCTGAGAAATAGTAACAGGTTCACCAACTGCTTCCGCCCGAAATTCCAAATCAACACCATTTACTAAACTAGCTGCACCTAATTCTAGTTTTGTACCTGCAAGCGATAATTCGATAGATGTTTTCATGTCGTCTGGTACTCTATTATATCTGGCATCTGAAAATACTGTATGATATAATTCGTCTGCATCGTTATATTCTAATGCCTCACCAAATGCTGTGATTACTTTATCATAACTTTTATAATGTCCTTCTCCATAAACAAAATTTTTTGGTGTACCAGATTTACTTTCTAACATACCGCCTATCAGGACAATCAGGACAACTGCTACAATGATGACAATTTTTTTGTTGGCAAGTACCCATGCCTTTATGGACTCCGGGTTTTTAAAATCCAGTTTAGAAGAACCTGTATTTTCCTGCAAAACAGGCTCAATAGAAACTGTTTCTTGTTCTGATGCTTCTGTCACTTGATTATTAGTTTCAGTAGTCATTATTTTTCCTCCTGATTATTGTCAGATTGTACTTTTTCCTCTTTTTTCTTTTTTAATTTATTAAGAAAATTGTCCTTTTTCTCATTCAGCTTATCCAGCAAACCGTCACCGTTAATATGAATGTGCAGTGCTTCTAAAATTTTATGAGAAATTGCGTCGTCGCCATTGAATACAATATCTGTTACAAAGAACATTACCACACCAATAACAAGAGAAATAATCCCATGGAAAACATGAGGTATACTGAATTCTTGTACTACTGTCATAATTGTGTACAGCACACCCCAGCCAAGCGGTGGAATCAAATCAAGTATCCAGACAAGAAGTTTAGAAGACCAGCCAAACCAGCAAGTAATAATCTGCCAGCCCCCCAAAGTCGGGTCTAAACACCAGTCTTCGATCCACTCATAAATAGGAATCATAATATATTCAACTACTAATGGCAATAAAAAATAGCTAAGTATTCCATAAAGAATTCCCATTAAAAAATTATCATAAGCACAAGTTTGAATTGTTTCCATAATAATACCTCTTTTCTTTTTTTTAATTATACCATATAAAAATGTAAATTCAGATAATTTCCATTCTATAAAATGTATTTTTTTTATTTTTATACAATATATGATATAATGTAATATGTGTTTGCTTTTTTTACAGAAAGGAATATTTATTACGAGTAAAAAATTGCATTTTCCGAGTAAAATTTTATATTTTCCGAGTAAGTTTTTGGGGAAAGTATGATATAATCATATCATAAAAAAGAAAAGGTGTGTTTTTGAATGTTATACCCAAGATTAAGAGATTTAAGAGAAGATGCAGATTTGACCCAGAAACAAGTTGCTGACCTGATTAATGTTTCTATGAATCATTATGGAAAATATGAACGTGGTGAAACAGATATTCCGCTTGAAAAAGCTTTAATTCTGGCAAAATATTATAATGTTTCACTGGATTATCTTGCTGGTGTCACAAAGTTTAAATCTCCTCCCAAACATCAGAGAAGCGATAAAGAACTCATTCAGACACTTGCACTTTATACACAACTTTCTCCGCAGAACCAAAGCTATGTAGATAATTACATACACCAGATTGCCCAGAATCAGAAAAAATAAAATCAGCTCTGAAGCATTGAGACTTCAGAGCTGCTATTTTTAATTTAAAAATTTAAGATGCCTGTGAAGCAGGTGTCTGTACCAGTTTTGCTCTCTGGAGAGCAATTCCCACTGCACCGGTCACAACGGTAGAAGCAACCCATTCCAGAACGGCATTGACCCCCACAGCCGCAACAACAAAAGCAAGAATATTGCCGTTGCCGAGCGTTTCAATCATGTTGCTGACATATTCTGCATTGCGGAACAACAGCACCAGAGCAGACATGAAAAAGAGTGTATTCAGAA